>DATISS010000042.1:0-5551 GCA_035468565.1 Planococcus sp. (in: firmicutes) | reverse complement strand
ATGCTTTATCTGATCCGGGCCGCGCTGCCCCATCTGAAAAAAGGAGCGCGCATCATCAATACCGCGTCCATCAATGCGTACCGCGGGCATTCGGATCTGATCGACTACTCAGGGGCAAACGGCGCGATAGTATCGATGACGCGTTCTCTTGCACGCCGGCTTGTGCGTGAGGAAATTGCGGTGAACGGCATTGCGCCCGGCCCTATCTGGACGCCGCTGATCCCAGAAACCTTCGGTACCTTGTACAGCGATATCGGGGAAGACTTCGGGCAAGATGTTCCGGCAGGGCGCCCGGGACAGCCGTATGAACTTGCGAAAGCATTTGTATTCTTGGCGGACCCGCAAAATTCCTACATGACCGGACAATTTCTGCACATCACTGGCGGCGATTATATGTCATCCTGAACCGGGGAAGGCGATTCTGGAGAAATCCGGAATCGCCTTCCTTTTTGCTGTGTCCACTTTTCTTTATGCCATAAAAGTGTTTGCGCAAGAATGCAGCGCTGCTGATATGGTAAAATTTTTGTAAGGAAAGAGGAGAGCGACTGTGAAGAAAAAATGGCTATTTTTATTCGGTATATTGGTGTTGGCCCTGCTGCTGGCAGGGTGCCTTGAGCGCGTAAAGGCGCCTGCGGATAGCGAAACAGAAAAGCCGGCGGACCCCCAGGAAAAGAAAGCCGGCGTATGGACCGCGCATTTCATCGATGTCGGCCAAGGGGATGCCACCTTATTCGAAACTGAAGATTACGCGATATTGATCGATACGGGCAATTGGAATGATACCGATGCCGTCGATTACCTGGAAAATCTGGGCGTGTCCAAACTTGATATCGTTGTCGGCACGCATCCGGATTCGGATCATATCGGGCAGCTGGATAAGATAATCGAACAATTCGAAGTCGGCGAAGTGTGGCTGTCGGGCAACGTCAGCACCTCGGACACCTTTATCCGTGCGTTGGAAGCTGTTGAGGCGAATGGCACCAATTATTATGAACCGCGCACTGGGGAAACATTCGATGTCGGCGGTATGGCGATCGAAGTGCTGCATCCTGCTGAAGTCACAGGCAAAGGCAACGAGGAATCCATTTCCCTGAAACTCACCTATAAAGACGTCAGCTTTGTCATGACAGGAGACGCAGGCGTTAAAGAAGAACAGGAAATGATTGATAGCGGGGCCGAGCTGGACGCGGAAATTTTACATTTGGGCCATCACGGTTCGAATACATCCAGTGGCACTGCGTTTTTGAAGACGGTCAGTCCTGAAGTGGCTATTTATAGTGCGGGCATCGACAATTCATACGGCCATCCGCATGCAGAGGTGATCGCTGCCGCTGAAAATGCTGGAGCCGAAGTGTACGGCACTGATGTCAATGGAACGGTGCGCATCGAAACGGACGGCGTTTCCTATGACGTATTGGTCGAAAAAGACGGCATCACTGTGGAAGGGAAAAACCGCTGCATCGATATCAACATCGCTTCTTCCGCTGAACTTCAGGAAATCGAAGGGATCGGACCGGCACTGGCAGAAGCCATTATAGAAGCGCGGCCGTTTAAAACAATTGACGAGTTGGATAACATCAAAGGCATCGGACAAGGAAAGATTGACGCGATAAAAGAACAGGGATTGGCATGCATAGGGGGATGATGGGATGAAAGGGATGCTCGATCGGATTGAAGACGGCTGCCTGGCAGTCATTTTGATAGAAGAGCTGCAGAGGGAAATCGTCCTGCCCGCCGCCTGGCTTCCTGAGGGGAGCCGCGTCAATTCCTGGTTTGATATTGAACTGGATGGCCAAGAAATCAAATCGATTGCGCTGGACGCGGAGACGGCAGCGGCAAAAGAGGACAAAGCGGCAGGATTAATGAGAAGGTTGAAAGCGAAACGGAATAAAAGCCGCTTCAAGCGGGACGAATGAAAAAGACAAGAGGCGGCGCGAAATGCGTACCGCTTCCTGTCTTTTTTTCTGCCGTTTTTTAACGGCCTTCTGGCTATGGTTTTTCGATCAATTCCAAATGGTAGTCGGCTACTTGGCCGTCTAGGTAAAGGTTTGTGACCGACGTCGAATAATTCGAGATGGCTGCCTGGAAATCCGAGTCTTTTTCCGGTATGCGCACATGGAACTCCATTTCGTAAAGCAGCACAGCAACGCCGTGGTAGCTTTCGCTTGTAACCTTGAAATCAAAAATGATTTTCCGGAGCGTTTTTTTGCTCGAGGGATCCATAATCGATTCCTCTGAAAAATTCAGCGCATCAATACTCTGATCGTTCAATTGGATCTGCATGCCCATAAGATTTCACTCCCTGTCAGTTTGGTGGAAAACGCCGAGCACTTTTTTGGTCACCTTGAGCAATGCGATCATGAAAAGCTTTTTCCGACAAGAAAAACCATAACATGAAAAGCCGCCAAAACATGTACAGCATGCTTTGGCGGCTTGTTTCCATTTATTTTGTTGCTAATGCGGGTTTCCCTGTTTTTTTGATGTCTGCCCAGATCAAAGCGCCGACCAGGAAAAACCCTAGATAGCCTACAATCGGGTAGAACATATTGACGAGTTTGGTAAAGCCGACAAAGCTTAAACCGAATGCGACCATGCAAATGATGATGACGAAAATCTTGAATTTCGATGTGCCTGAATGGAAGAATCGAGCGGCAAAGGCATACAGCATGCTCACGCCGGTATTAAAGATCATGCCGAACAAAATGACAGACATGAATATCCCAAGTACCGGTGAAATATCGTTGGCGATTTGCAGCATCGGCATTTCAGAATTGCCGACAACATCAATTTTCGAGAATATGGCCAAATGGCTGAGTGTGATTAAAACCCCAAGGCCGAGGCCGCCAATCAAGCCGCCTCTGGCTGCCACTTTTTCGTCTGGTTCCGTGCTGCCCATAACAATGGCCATGGAAGCTCCCACGGCGATATTGAACGACGCGTAATTAATGGCGGAAAGGAACCAGTTTGGAATAGCTGACAGCTGTTCTTTTGCAATTGGATCCAATGCCGCGAACGACTGGTCCATCGTCAAGAGGCTATATACTGTCAAGCCTACGACCATCAGTATGAGGAATGGCGTAATGCTGCCGATGATGGCGATGACTTTTTCCACATTCAGCATGATTGTCATGAGGATGAGAGTCGTCATGATGGTGCTTCCAAGCACAGGCGACCAGCCGAATTGCTGCGAGAAGATGGAACCGGCTCCGGCAATCATGACGACACCAACGCCGAACAAAGTTAAAATGATTATGTAATCGACGAGGCGGCCTATGATGTTGCCGCTGATGCCGTAGACCACTTCTTTATGGGATGATTTCTGCAATCGGCTCCCCAACCGTGTCAAATTCATGCCTAAGTATGCGAACATCGCAGTCGAGATAAGCGCTGCTACAATTCCGAGAATGCCGAAACTTGTGAAATACTGCATGATTTCCTGTCCTGAGGCGAATCCCGCTCCGACGATAATGCCGATGAAAGCGCTTGCCATTTTTAAACTCTTCTTCATCAAATGTCCCCTTATAAAATGATTTGGAAAATTAATCTTATTCAAATATAGCAAAAATAAGCATTGGGCACAATGAAGAAGATGGCATAAATTGTTGGTGTGCCTATCTTACTAGGGGCTATTTTTCATTAGCATTTAAAAATGAAGTCGCTGAATAGTTAGAATTGAATAATATTTAAAAAGACTTTGAAAAGATTGTTCCATAAAAAAAGCCATCTCCCGAAGGAGTGGCCGGTATTACTATCATTCTTTTTTAGCGACAATGACAAGTTTGCCTTTGTCCAATTCGGCTTCATACTGGTCGGCTTCCTGTTCAGTGAGTCCGACAGATTGCATTTCAGAACGCAATTGATCGCCGCGTGAAGAAGTGAGGTTTTTCAGCCTGTTGATGAAGCCTGAATCAGGATCTTCCGCGTCCAATGCGTCAGCTATATCATGCTGTCGCTTAGGGTCATGCGCAAAAAGGTAGATGTGGTCTTCATGGTACCCTTGGCTCTCCAACTTTTCAATTTCTTTTTTTGCTTGCAATGCGTTTTCAACCGTCAGTTTTACTATCACAGTAACCCCTCCAATGGTTTTAATTACATATTCTATATACCCGATGTCCTTAGGCGTAAACAGGTGGGATCGGGTTGAATCCGGTATAATGGAAAAAATGCGTTTGCAGAAAGGAATGATTTTTTGAAAATCACCACGATTGGCATTTGGGGAGGCTATCCCAATAAAAATGAAGCGACTTCTTCATTTCTATTGGAAGAGGACGGTTTTCGCTGTTTGATCGACTGCGGTAGCGGCGTGCTTGCGGCTGTCCAGAATTACACCGAATTGAAAGACATCGACGCGGCGATCATCAGCCATTACCATCCGGACCATGTGGCGGACATCGGTGTTCTTCAGCATGCGGCCATGGTCGGCATGCAATTGAAAGAGTGGCAGACGCCATTCCTGATTTTTGCGCATGACCGGGATAAGGCCATGTTCGATAGCCTGTCCTTTAAAGGAGTGACGCAAGGGGTGGCTGTTCAGGCCGACCAAGCAATCCGAATCGGTCCTTGGCAAGTGTCATTCTGCGAAACGATCCATCCCGTGTATTGCCTGGCGATGAAATTCACTGCCGGAGGGAAATCCGTTGTTTTTACAGCGGATACAGAGTGGAAAGAAGAATTGGTGGCGTTTTCGGAAGGTGCAAATCTGTTGATATCAGAAGCGAACCTGTATGAAAAATACGTTGGCATCATCAAAGGGCATATGAGCGGAAAGCAGGCTGGAGAGCTTGCCGAACGGGCCGGTGTCGGCGAATTATGGCTGACGCATCTGCCGCAATACGGCGAGCGGAACGAAATATTGGAAGCGGCGCGCACCTCGTTCAGCGGCACTGCACAATTTGCCGTAATCGGCGAAAGTAAAAATGTATAAAGGTCTTTGTATGAGGCAAGGCAAGCAGATAGTTTGTCTTCGAGATATTTTAGTCTTATTGTTAATTTAGATTTCGTTGAAAGGAAGTTTAACAATGGACCAAAATATAAAAACACTGCCAGTATCCATTTTGGATCTGGTCGCCATTTCACAAGGACAGACGGCAAAAGAGGCAATCGATAGTATGGTCGGCTTGGCACAGCATGCCGAGCAACTCGGATACCGCCGCTTTTGGCTGTCAGAACACCACAATACGCCGACGCTTGCAAGTTCAGCGACCTCGATATTAATTTCCAAAGTATTGGGAAGCACCGGGTCAATTGAAGTCGGTTCAGGCGGCATCATGTTGCCGAACCATACGCCGCTCGTCGTGGCGGAGCAATTCGGCACATTGGAAACGATGCATCCGGGCCGCGTCAATTTAGGGCTGGGCCGAGCACCGGGAACTGATATGCAGACAGCCCGCGCACTGCGCCGCACTTCGCAGGAAACAGCATACGCTTTTCCACAGGATGTAGTGGAGTTGCAGAATTATTTGAAGCCTCTTGAAAATCAAGGCATGGTCCATGCGTATCCGGGAGTGGGAACTGAAGTGCCGATTTACATTTTAGGCTCCAGCACTTCAAG
>DATISS010000041.1:0-3959 GCA_035468565.1 Planococcus sp. (in: firmicutes) | reverse complement strand
TGAACAGGAGCAGGGACAGCCCAAGGCAGATTGTAGCAATCCATTGATTGAAAATCTGCTGTTCGCGGTCTTCCTGGACATACTGGTTCGCAGGTTTTTTCAGAAATCGTTTATTGAACTGGATGATAGGATTTTTTTTGGTGATCAATGTATAAGCGCCGATCAGGAATGGCAGCAATAAAATTGCTTTATGGAATACCAGGGCAAGGATGACGGTGAGGACAATGAATGCTTGGTTGGATTGCACAAGCGGTTTTGGAATGGACATGAAAGAGCCTCCTTTTATTATTCATTATTATACCAAGTTGTTTAGTGGGTTTAAAGGGAAATGCTTCAGTTTTGAAATATTTTTGAATACTAAGCAAGACACAAAAAAAGCAGGTGCCTTTTGAAGAAGAGGCACCTGCTTTTTACAGGATCACTTATCCGAATCCTTTTTGCCTTTCGGCTTTAGCACGGAAGAAGCGCTGAGGGAAATGGCCAGCGCCACGCCGATGATGAAAAACGCGAGATTTTTCTGGATGATGCCCAGAATCAGGAAAGGCAATCCGATTGCTATTCCGGTCATGAAGTTCAGGCTGGCAGCTTTTTCTTTCATTTTCCTCACGTCCCCTCAAAGTCTCTTTTTATAAGTTACGGATAGGCACAGAAAAAGTTCCGAAAATAAGGGAACAAAAAAGAACCGGCGTCTTTGCCGGTTCCAGCTACTAGTTAAGATTGGACGCTTTCTTCTTCTTGATAAACAGGGACCCAGCCTTCAGTAGTTACGAAGATGCGTACTGCGACAACTTTGCGGTCATCTGCCAATGTAAAGTAATGCGTAATATTTTCAGGAACAGAGATCAAGTCGCCAGGCGTCAAATGGACTTCGAAAAAGCGTTCGTCTTTGCCCTGGATGATAAAAACGCCATGGCCACTGACAATATAGCGGACTTCATCGTCTGTGTGGATGTGCTTGCGCTGGAAGTTTTTCAGCAGTTCATCAAGCTTCGGATTGGAATCGGAAAGGGAGATGATGTCCGACGCCTGGTAGCCGCGGCGCTGTGAGATGTCATCGATTTCGGTTTTAAATGCCCCTAAGATTTCTTCTTTTTCAGCGTCGCTGAGGTCGAATTTCTCACGTAAATGCTCCGGCAACTTTTCGATATCCCAATGTTCATAAACGACTTCCTGCTGCTCCAGAAATGCCGCTACTTCGTTCTGCGCTTCGATTGTTTCGCTCGTGCCTTGGATTTTGATGATTGCCATGATAATCTTCCTCTCTTAATGTGATTGTATTTGATATAAAGCGAGCTGGTATTGAAACAAGAACTCGCTTGCTTCCAATAATTTCTTAGCTTCGAACGGATCTTTGCCCCATACCGTGATGCCATGGTTGCGGATCAGCACCGCACCGCTGTCACTGGAGAGATGCTTTTTGAACTCTTCCGTTAGGTCAGGGATGTGGGCGTGGTTCGGAATGATGGGGATCGTCAGCACAGCGTCTTCTTCCCATAGCCCGAATGCTTTGATGAGCTCGAGCCCTTTAAAGTCGATCTTGCCTTGGTCGCCATAAATTTCTGAAATGACGTTATTGGCGACCGTATGGATGTGCAGGCTGCAGCCTGCGCCAGTCTTGGAATAAACTGCGCAATGCAGCAAAGTTTCAGCTGAAGGCTTCAGCTGCGTTTCTTCCACCGCTTTGCCGGCCGCGTCCACCAACAGGAAATCTTCCGATGTCCGTTTGCGCTTGTCTTTGCCGCTTGCCGTCACGAGAAATTCCAGCGGTGCATCCTGGACCTTGATCGCCAGATTGCCGCTCGTTCCCATAAACCAATCGCGCAATGCCAATTCGTCTTTGATGTCCGCGAGTTCCTGCCATCTTTCCTGGAATGCCGTCATGATTTCACCCCCATTTTTTCATCGATGATCGACATGACGTCATGGAAGTTTTCAAATGGCTCGTATGGGAGGCTGAGCTCTTCGCATTTCTCAACAAGGAAGTCACGTGCGATGACGAGGTCCGCCTGCTTCGCAGCTTCGAGGTCCGTGATCGAGTCGCCGATGACAATGCTTTGCGCGCCTTCGTCAAGCAATTGCCGGATGATGGAAGGCTTGCAGCAGCCGCAGCCTTGGCTCTGGCATTGTTCGTCACAGCCATGCGGAAAGCCGATGCGGATCGACTCTCCCGAAAAATCAGCTTCGTTGCAATAAACGCCGGAAAAAGGGCCGAACGGTTCAAGAAGTGGATGGACAAAAAAATCGATGCCCCCGCTGACGATGTATAGGGGAATATCCTGCTGCCGCGTGTATGCCACAAAATCGGCGAACCCTTCACGGATTTGCGCCTGCTCCAAGACAAATTCGATGACTTCATCTTTTTTTGCTGCAGGCAGCAGCGAGAACATCTGCGCCACGCCGTCGCGGATGGATATTTTCTGGGACAAGATCTTATCTTTTATCGGATTCCACCCAGGTGGATCAAAATGCTTCATGATGGCGATGATGTTGTCTGAATTGGTGATGGTGCCGTCAAAATCACAGAAAATGACTGCTTTATTCATTGCTGTTACCCCCAAATATCCAATGCTGTTTTTAATTCGTGATGTTGTTTTGCGGCTTCGGCGAGTGATTGTCCGCTAATAACGGCGTCAATCGCCTGGCGGAATGCTTTGCCGCCGCCTGCTGCGCCGTCCGGATGGCCATGGACGCCGCCGCCTGCGTTGATGATACTGTCGGTGCCGAAATCCTCGAACAGCTGTGGCACAAGGCCGGGATGGATGCCTGCCGAAGGCACCGGGAAAGAGCGCTTCAATGGGCTCGCGTTCACCAGTTCTTCGCCAAGCGCCAACGCCTGGCTCTTTTCAAGTGCAACACTGCCGTAAGGGGAGGGGAATAACGAGAAATCCGCTCCGGCAATACGTGTCAATTTGCCAAGCGCCAGCGCTGTCGACAGTCCGTAAGATGGGGAAGAAGTAAACGCGCCGCTGAATGCCGGATGGGCCATCAGCGGAAGCCTGATGTCCCTGTCTTCCGCCAATTCCTGAAGAACGTCGAGCCCGTAAGCATGGACATTGAACAGCAATGCGTCAGCCCCCAGCTCCCGCGCTTTTTTCGCCTTGTCGCGAAGAGTGGACGTACGCCCTGAAAGGTTCACCGCATACAATGTCCGGTGGCCTGTTTCTTCGAATACGCTTTGCAGCACTTTTTTTCCGGCCGTAATCCGCTGCTCGAATGGCGTCAGCGGATTGTCAAAAAGGATTTCATCGTCTTTTACGAGATCGACGCCGCCAAGCGCCTGCTGCCGAAGCTGTGCTTTTAAAAACTCCAAGTCCCGGCCAATTACTCCCTTGAAAATGCTCATGACAAGCGGTCGGTCAAAAACCCCAATCAAGCTGCGGACGCCTTCAATGCCGAATTGCGGCCCGGGGAAATGCCCCAGCAGTTCATCGTCGAACTCCAAATCGAGCAGTTTCACTTCGCCGTCGAGTGACAGCTTTCCAAAAACCGTCGTCAGAATCGCCGGCAGGTCCGGTGAGAAATTAGCGCTCGGATAAGAGATTTTCGCTTCCGCGCGGATCAGCCCAGAGGTTAGCGGATGCGGTGCATCTTCAAACTCCGTAACCGATACCACTTCGCCTTTATGGTGTTTTAATTGCTGCTGCTCAAGCAAAGGCAAGTCGGTCCAAGAGCCGATCGTCAATCCAAGCGCGATTCCTTCCGCCTTTTTCTCGAAAGAACCGGGTTTTCCGTAAAGTTGGTATGTCGCTGTCAATCTGCTCAAGTCATCCACACTCCGTTTAAATTGATCTGTCTTGCTTTATAAATCTGCATTGCGCTGAAAACATAAAAAAAACCTCTTCAAACAAGAAGAGGTTAATGGGCTTAACAACTTCTTATTTCTCAGCCTGTCAAACGGGCTGCAAGAATTAGCACCGTGTCCATCACTTGGACCGGTTGCCGGGTATCATAGGGCTTGT
>DATISS010000040.1:0-6813 GCA_035468565.1 Planococcus sp. (in: firmicutes) | reverse complement strand
GGATCGCTGATTTGCCAAATGTGTTCTTATACGATATCGATGATATGCAAGGCATCGTGGAAGCGAATCTGGCGGAACGCGAAAATGCGGCACGCCAAATCGGCACAATGATCGATGCAGAGACGTCCCAGTTCAACGATTGGTTGACGACGCTTGGCGTGGTTCCAGTCATTTCGGCTTTGCGCCAAAAAGCATTGACGATCCAAGCGGAGACGATGTCCAGCATTGAAAACAAAATGCCTGACTTGACCGACCGTGAAAAGAAAATCTTGAACAAACACACCAAATCGATCATCAATCAATTGCTGAAAGAGCCGATCCTGCAAGCGAAGGAAATGGCCGGCGCGCCAAAATCGCGTGAACAGCTGGAATTGTTCCAACAGATTTTCGGCATTGAAGATGAAGTGGAAGTCCAAATAGAAAAACAGACAACAGCTGTAAGAGCCAAAGCTGATAAAGCCCAGGAACAGCAGAAACAAGAAATTCCCGGATATTCATTTTAAGCTTTCTTAAAGAGGCGTTCACGGATCTATATGTTAAAATGTAGATGCGGAACGCCTTTAACTATGGAAACGAAGGGGAATAGGATGGCTGATATAACAATGGCAAGGCTGCACGAAGCTATGGTTATTCTATATGCTGTCAGCCTTGTCTTTTATTTTTTCGATTATTTATATAAGGAAAAGCGGGCGAGCCGCATTGCGATGACGCTGCTTGGCGTCGTCTGGCTGCTGCAGACCGTCTTTTTAACGCTGTACATTATAGAGACGCAGCGATTTCCGATTTTGACGCTGTTTGAAGGCATTTATTTCTATGCCTGGCTGCTGGTGACGCTGTCGCTCGTGTTGCGGATATTTTACCGCTTCGATTTTGCGGTATTTTTCCTTAACATCATCGGTTTTATCTTCATGACGATCCATACGTTCGCGCCGGTGCAGATTGAACGCTCGCCGGTTGGGGAAGCGTTGGTGTCTGAATTATTATTGATTCATATCACATTCGCGATTTTATCGTATGTCGCGTTTTCGTTATCGTTCGTCTTTTCAGCATTGCACATGGTTTTGTACCGGCTGCTGAAAAAGAAAAAGTGGACAAAGCAATGGAGCAGCTTGCCGTCGCTCGGCCAGACCGAACAGGGCATGACGATTTCGATTCTCACCGGCATTTCACTGTTATTCGTGTCGCTGGTGCTCGGGCTGCAATGGGCTTATATCTCGCTTGAGCAATTTTCGCTATTGGATGTGAAAATCATCGGGTCGTTCATCCTGCTGATTGTCTACAGCATCTTGCTGTACCGCCACCGCAAAGGGGCATTGAACGGCAGCTCGTATGCGATGGCCCATATTTATGCGTTTTTATTGCTGCTGGTGAATTTCTTTCTCGGCAGCCGTTTATCTGAATTTCATTTTTGGTACTAGAAAGGTAGGATTCATTTGAGAAAAATTATTGTAGGTTCAAGAAGAAGCAAACTGGCGTTGACACAGACCAACCAGTTTATCGATAAATTGAAAGCGGCCGGCGCGCCGTTCGAATTCGAAGTCAAAGAAATCGTCACAAAAGGCGACCGGATCGTTGATGTCATGTTGTCGAAAGTTGGCGGCAAAGGCTTGTTCGTCAAAGAAATTGAACAAGCGCTATTCGATAAGGAAATCGATTTTGCTGTCCACAGCATGAAAGATATGCCATCAATGCTGCCGGAAACTCTTGTTATCGGCTGTATCCCTGAACGCGAGGACCCGCGCGACGCTTTCATCTCAAACGGCCATGTGAAGTTCATGGACCTGCCAGTCGGAGCAGTAGTCGGCACGAGCAGCCTGCGCCGCAGCTCGCAATTATTGTTGCTGCGCCCGGACATCGACATCCAGTGGATCCGCGGAAACATCGACACGCGGCTTGAAAAACTGAAAACCGGTGATTTCGACGCCATCATTTTGGCGGCTGCGGGCTTGAAGCGCATGGGCTGGAAAGATGAAATCGTCACGGAGTTTCTCGATATCGAACAATGCCTGCCGGCTATCGGCCAAGGGGCTCTTGCTATCGAATGCCGCGAAGATGATGCTGAATTACTGGTGGAACTTGCAAAAATCAATGATCAAGATACAGCTCTAGCGGTCAACGCTGAGCGCCAATTTTTGAGAGACATGGACGGCAGCTGCCAAGTGCCGATTGCC
Source organism: Planococcus sp. (in: firmicutes) (assembly GCA_035468565.1). GTDB lineage: Bacteria > Bacillota > Bacilli > Bacillales_A > Planococcaceae > Planococcus. The sequence goes on along the minus strand of DATISS010000040.1, from coordinate 4,642 downwards.
GGCTATGCGACAGTCGCAAACGGCGAAGTGTCCTTTACAGGCTTGATTTCTTCACCGGATGCTGAACAGGTATTCAAAGAATCGGCTGTCCACAGCGATCCGATCGCTGCGGGCAAAGATGTTGCTGCGCGTATCAGCGCACAAGGCGGCTACGACTTGATCCAAAAAGTAAAAGCTGAGAGCAATGTCTGAGAAATTGCCGCTAACAGGCGAAACCATCATTTTCACCGGGTCAAAAGAGCCTGAAGGGGCCATGGCCCTGACAGCGTCTTTGGGCGGTGAGGCAATTTATTTGCCGCTCATAGAAACATCGGTCCGGCAGTCACAACTGCCGGATTTCGACGGTTATGGCTGGTTGATCTTCACGAGCGCCAACAGTGCAGATGCGTTCGGCCAGCTGCACATCCGGACAAATGCGAAGATTGCCGCTGTCGGCGAAAAGACAGCTGAAAAACTGGCGCAATACGGCTTTAAGACGAATTTTATGCCAAGTGTCTTCAGCGCCGACGTTTTCGTGCAGGAATTTCCGGTAGTGGCAGGCGTGTCTAAATGCCTGTTTATCAAAGGGTCGCTCGCGAAAAACACCATTGCAGGGATGCCGATGCAGGTGGATGAATGGATTATTTACGAAACGGCGCTTAAAATAGAGAATGCACGGGAATTATGCCGCATGAGCGGAGTCATCGTGGTGTTTGCGAGCCCGTCCGCGGTCAAAGCTTACGCGGAAGCGGGCGGCGATTTCAACGCCATCCGCATCGCCGCCATCGGCCATGTCACGGAAGGGGCCCTCATCACGCATGGCGGCCATGCCGACTTTATTCCTGAAAAATATACTTACACCGATCTTGTCAATGAAATCGCGAAAGGAAGTTGTACACATGACTGAATTGAAATTCAACCGCCACCGCCGCTTGCGCGGATCTGCAAATTTGCGCGCAATGGTGCGTGAAACGAGCGTCAAAAAAGAGGACTTTATCTACCCGATATTCGTCGTGGAAGGTAAAAACGTCAAGTCGGAGATTTCGTCGATGCCTGGCGTCTATCATTTCTCCTTGGACACCTTAGGCGCAGAGCTTGATGAAGTGGTGTCATTGGGCATCCCATCGGTTATCTTGTTCGGCGTGCCGAACGAAAAAGATGCTGTCGGAACGCAAGCATACCACGACCACGCCATCACACAGGAGGCGATCCGTTTTGCGAAACAGCGCCATCCGGACTTGGTGGTCATCGCGGATACGTGCCTGTGCCAATACACAGACCACGGACATTGCGGCGTCATCGAAAACGGCGTTATCCTGAATGATGAATCCTTGGACCTTTTGGCGCGCACGGCCGTGTCGCAGGCGAAAGCCGGAGCGGACATTATCGCGCCATCGAATATGATGGACGGTTTCGTCGCAGCGATCCGCTACGGGCTGGACCAAGCCGGATTTGAAAACACGCCGATCATGTCTTACGGCGTGAAATATTCTTCCGCTTATTACGGACCGTTCCGTGAAGCAGCTCACTCAACGCCGCAATTCGGCGACCGCAAAACGTATCAGATGGATCCGGCGAACCGCCTTGAAGCATTGCGCGAAGCCGCATCCGATGTAGAAGAAGGCGCGGATTTCATGATCGTCAAACCGGCATTGTCGTATTTGGACATCATCCGTGAAGTGCGCGACAATTTCGACTTGCCGATCGTTGCTTATAACGTCAGCGGCGAATACGCGATGGTCAAAGCGGCCGCGCTGAACGGCTGGGTCGACGAAGAGAAAATCGTTTTGGAAACTTTATTGAGCATGAAACGCGCGGGGGCGGACATCATCATGACCTACCACGCAAAAGACGCAGCACGCTGGCTGGAGGGAAAATAAATGACATACGAAAAATCGATTGCAGCATTCACTGAAGCGAAAAAAGTTATGCCAGGCGGCGTCAACAGCCCGGTGCGCGCATTCAAATCGGTCAACATGGACCCGATTTTCATGGCATCGGGCAAAGGCGCCACAATCACGGACATCGACGGCAACACATATATCGATTATGTGCTGTCATGGGGGCCGCTGATCTTAGGGCATGCCCATCCGGACGTAGTAGCGGCCATCCAGAAAACGGCAGAGTCAGGCACTAGCTTCGGCGCGCCGACATTGCTGGAAACCGAATTGGCGGAACTTGTCATCGACCGTGTGCCATCTATTGAAATGGTGCGCATGGTGTCATCCGGTACGGAAGCGACGATGAGCGCATTGCGCGTTGCGCGCGGCTATACCGGCCGCAATAAAATATTGAAATTCGAAGGCTGCTACCACGGCCACGCCGACAGCCTGCTGATCAAAGCGGGTTCAGGCGTCGCGACACTGGGCTTGCCTGATTCACCGGGTGTTCCCGAATCTGTTGCGAAAAACACCATCACGGTACCTTATAACGATCTTGAAAGCATCCGTTTGGCATTCCAGGAATTCGGCAACGACCTTGCAGCGGTCATCGTTGAACCGGTTGCAGGCAATATGGGCGTCGTGCCGCCGAATCCGGGCTTCTTGCAGGAACTTCGCAACTTGACGTCGGAAAACGGCACTGTCCTCATCTTTGATGAAGTCATGACCGGATTCCGCGTCGGCTTCAATTGCGCACAAGGCTTTTACGGCGTCACGCCGGACATGACGTGCCTCGGCAAAGTCATCGGCGGCGGCTTGCCAGTCGGCGCATTCGGCGGCAAGCGTGAAATCATGCAGCAAGTTGCACCGAGCGGTTCGATTTACCAAGCAGGTACCTTGTCCGGCAATCCGCTGGCCATGACGGCAGGACTCGAAACTTTGTCGCGCCTCGAAGAAAGTTCATACGACTTGTTCCTAGAGCGCGGCGACCAGCTTGAAGCCGGATTCCGCGCCGCAGCTGAGAAATACAACATCCCGCACACGGTCAACCGTGCAGGCTCGATGATCGGTTTCTTCTTCACAAACGAACCCGTTGTGGATTTCGCGACAGCGAAAACGTCCGACACCGATTTGTTCGCCGACTATTACCGCTTGATGGCGGAAGAAGGCATTTACTTGCCGCCTTCCCAATTCGAGGGCATGTTCCTGTCGACGGCTCACACCGAAGAACAAATCGCCAAAACAGTCGAAGCGTTCCACACCGTCTTCGCGAAACTCGCACGCTAAATAGAAATTCCAGCCCGGCCGCATCCCTTGCGGCAGGCTTTTTTTTTTGCCGAACTCGCGCTGCTGCAAGTAATTGAGCTTTTGCCGCAAGTAAAAAATTTATTCTGCAAGTAAAGTGCGAGATTCTGCAAGTAAGCGCCGTTTGCCGCAAGTAAATCCATTTTGCTCCAAGTAAACCCGCACTTAACGCTTTTCGCTGGCGAAAAGCCGGCAATAAGGGTTTTAGGGAGAAGGAATAAAACCACCATGGAAGATTTTCCAGCATTCGCGAGATTTCCCTCTCTTTTTCCTGTACGATAGAACAAAGAATCCTTCGGAACGCGAAAGGTGGTGGGAACATGACGGTTTTCTTGAGGACAGCGTTCATCGCTGTAGCAGCGGGCTTTGTGTTCGAAACGATCGGCATGTTCCTGCCGTGGCTGCTCGGACCGATGCTTGCGCTGCTGCTCGTCAGCCAGTTCACGAAAATGGAGCTCCATTGGCCAAAATTCCTGCGAACGACAGGGCTTGTCATGCTCGGCGTCCAAATCGGCTCATCGTTCACGCGCGATGCGGTGTTCCTGATGTGGCTCGATTTACCATATATGGCGTTCATGACGGTATCGGTCGTCGGCTTGTCGATCCTTCTTGGGCTCCTGTTCAAAAGAATGGTTGATGAATCGTTAGCGACGAGCCTCCTCGGGTCGATTCCGGGCGGGCTCGCGCAGATGGTCGTCATTGCGGAAGAAGTGAAATCCGCAAACATTACGGTCGTCACGATGATGCAGACGATCCGCATCTTCATGGTCGTAACGATCGTTCCGTTCCTTACTGTATTCCTTACCGGCCGGGAAGAAGGGGAAATGGGCGAGCGCGTTTTCACATTCGCGCCGCTCGCATTCTTCGCAGCAATTGCCGTCGGAGGGGCCCTTTATCTCGGCATGAAACGCATCGGTTTTCCGGCAGCGGAACTGCTCGCGCCGATTCTCACGATGGCGATTGTCCAGACAGTGACAGGGGAGCTCCTTATCGACATGCCGTACTGGCTGATTGCGTTGGCGCAGGTATGCATCGGCGCAGGGCTCGGCTTGCAGATGGAAGGAATCGGCGACAAACTGACCTTCCGCTTAGGCGCGGCAATCGTCTTGAACAATGTACTCCTCATCAGTTTCACGGCATTGATTGCATACGTCCTCGCAAAAATGCTGCCGGATTATATCTTCCTGGATTTCTTCCTGAGCGCGGCGCCCGGCGGTATCGCGGAAATGGCAATCACAGCGCTCGCGACTGGCGGCGATGTGGCACTGATTACGAGCTTCCAATTGTTCCGCCTGTTTTTTATTCTGCTGATTGCGTCGCCGATTGTGACAATCATCGTAAAAAAACTTGACGCTAAAAGCGGAAATTGAGTACAATGGAATCAATTAGATAGTCAATGCGTTGAAGAGGATAGTAGAATGTGCGTGCATATCAGAGAGGAAGCCGTTTGGTGGGAGGCTTCCATGGATCAGCATTCG
>DATISS010000039.1:0-4333 GCA_035468565.1 Planococcus sp. (in: firmicutes) | reverse complement strand
CAAACCTTATTCGATGGAAGAAACTTCACAGGTGGCGATTGATCGGACAGCCGGTGCAAAGAGTCCGGCTGTCATCGGGTTGCCGCCTGCACCGGAGCACCAATTCAGGGAAAAGCTCGAGATTTTTGTTGAAGACAGCGGGGGCCAGCCGGTGCAATTGGTATGCGAACATGCCCGAGTCAATAAACAGCCGGGAAACCCGGGGATATTGGTTCCCGCTGGAATCGGGTTCGTGATTACAGCGTATTATAGTAGAAGGAATTCTTCGTGGATGGTGTCCCATACGATACCGGTAGCTTGATAAAGGGGGTAGTGAAATTTAACACCAGATGAAGCCGCAAAAAGCCCGCTCCGGATTTTCTTGGAGTGGGCTTTTTGGCAAGCATTCGAATCAGCGGCTTCGTGCTGGATCGTTATACCCGGGCATGATGCCGCGGTCGACGTATTTGTGGAAAAACCATTCGCCGCCCGCCAGGATCAATGCAGACAGTAGCGCTGGCACGAGCAATTCTTCACTTGTGCTGCCGAGAATCCGGCCAATAAGCCAGATCAGCAAGAACGCGACAGTAAAGTCAATGAATGTCGCAACGGAGTTGCGCGTGTTCTGGTCGGCAGGCTTACCGGCGTGCAGGAAGATGAACAGATCGCCCATAACATAGGACAGCGCCGCCAGCGCGAGGCTGATGAGCAGCGTGTCGATGAGCGGCACGTCAAAAATCCATGCCAGCACAATCAGCAGCACAGCCGTGATCATAAGGAATTTTACAATAAAGCCTATCAGCAATTTCATGTTCATAAACTGGCCTCCTTCGGAAGATGTAGTTAATTGGAATTTACCCGTTCTGCAGAATATTAAGCGGGCTCGCAAGGTTTAATAGCAGCGGTTTTACGCTATGGCGCACGTGTTTTCATTATCAAAGCCATATTATTTCTATTAAAGAAAGAATTTTCAGTCAAAAGATGATTTTTTATCAGCGTTTTGTTTTACACTAGAGAAAAGACAACGGCGGGAGGCGAAGGTTATGGAGATGGTGGCGGCGCTCATCGGCGGCATCGGCTTGTTTGTGCTTGGCATGCAGATGATGACAGGGGCATTGAAAGAGCTGGCAGGCGAATTCATCAAAGACTGGATGAACCGCATTGCCGGCGGGACCGGCCGCGCCATTTTTTCCGGCGCGTTGATCACGGCGATCATCCAGTCATCGACGGCAGTGACGCTTTTGACGATCGGCTTTGTCAGCGCCGGCTTGCTGCCGTTCCGGCAATCGATCGGCGTCATCATGGGGGCGAACATCGGCAGCACGAGCACGGGGTGGCTGGTGTCCCTCATCGGATTCAAAGTGGATTTGTTGGCGTGGGCGCTGCCGATCATCGGCCTGGGCATATTGGCGCAGACGGTCCTGCCAAAGCGCAGGGCAGCTTATGGCACAGCTATTGCCGGGTTCGGCCTATTGTTCCTTGGCGTCGGGGTGCTGCAGACGGGCATGGCGGATCTGCAGGCGTCGGTGTCATTCGAAGGCCTGACGAATCCCTTTTTGCTGATTATTGTCGGCACGCTGATGACGGTCATCATGCAATCATCGTCGGTTGCGGTGGCGACGACGTTGACGGCATTGTTTTCAGGGGTCATCGGCTTTGAGCAAGCCGTCTACCTGGTCATCGGCCAGAACATCGGCACGACATTGACCGCGGTGCTGGCCGCAATCGGCGCGGGAACTGCGGCGAAGCGGGCGGGGCTGACGCACGTGCTGTTCAATCTGGGGACGGCAGTCCTCGCAGTGCTATTGGCGCCGCTTTTGATGTGGGCGACGCGCGCGCTGAGCACGGCGCTTTTCGGCACGTTTGACGCCGCTGTCGGCATCGCGATTTTCCATACGCTGTTCAATGTGCTCGGGGTGCTGGCATTTGCAGCGGTGCTGCCGTGGTTTGTCCGGCTGCTCGAGTGGCTGGTGCCAGACAAAGGCGATCCGCTGCTCTATCATTTGGAGGCGCAAGTAGCGGGTATCCCAGAAGTCGCACTTAAAGCGGCGCAGCGCACCATCCAGCTGATCTTGGCAAAACTGTTCGGACTGGCTCGTGCGATGCTCGCTGGGGATGAAGGAGACGAGGACCAGATTGCGAATCTGCATAATGCGGCGATGCAAGTGCGCACGTTCCTGTCCAAAATCGAAACAATGTCGCCTGAAGTGTTCAACCGCCATGTGCAAATTCTCCATGCGCTCGACCACATCGATCGGCTGCTGCAAGTGCTCAGTGAACCGGCTGCAAAAGGTGCTGACCGCCTCCATCCAGGGCTTGCCGAACGCTGGCTGCCGTTGATGGAAATGGCCGAGCAGCGCATCTTGGATGACAAGGCTATGCCGGAACTCATCGTCGAACTCGGCGACGCATCGGCGGCGATGGCGAGCCACCGCAAAGTCCGGCGCGATGAATATTTTGTGCGCGCCGCAAAATCCGGTGAAGAGCTGGATCTCGTGCTGAAAAAAGTCGAGGCGCTGCTGTGGTACGACGGCGTGCTCTACCATTTCTGGCGGGCGGTGGCGCGGCTGGGGGAATAAATCCATTTCTCATTTCTGGATTTATTCCACAGCAGGCAAGCCGTAAATCGGGATTTAAGGAAGCATTTGCGTTACGATGGATGAAGAAGCCATTTGAAGGAAAGGGTGTTTATGGATGAACTATAATTTCGATGAATTTGTTAATAGAAGAGGTACATATTCTTTAAAATGGGACGGCGCGGACATCATCAAGCAGTTCGGCATCACCGATCGCTACGATGAAGACACGATTCCATTGTTTACAGCGGACATGGATTTGCCGGTGCCGCAGCCGTTGATCGACGCGTTGCATAAAACAGTCGACCACCGGATTTTCGGCTATTCGGTGTTCCCGGACGAATATTACCAGTCGATCCAGCACTGGTTTAGCAAGCGCCACGATTGGAAAATCGAGAAAGAAGAGATTGTTTTCAGCCCGGGCACGGTCCACGCGCTGAATGTCGCAGTCAAAGCGTTCACCAATCCGGGCGACGGTGTCATCATTCAGCGCCCGGTCTACCCGCCGTTCACATCGGCGGTTGAAGGCAACGACCGGAAAGTGGTCAATAATGCGTTGATTGCCGACGATAATAACCATTACACGGTGGATTTCGAAGACCTGGAAAACAAGGCGAAGCAAGAAGACACGACGATGTTCATCTTATGCAACCCCCATAATCCGACCGGGCGCGTCTTCACGGAAGACGAACTCGTGAAGATGGCGGACATCTGCCGCCGCCACAATGTCGTCATTGTCGCGGATGAAATCCATGGCGACTTGGTGCGCAAAGGCCAGACATTCCTGCCGATGGCGAAAGTTGTCGAAGACAGCAGCAATATCATCACATTGACCGCCATCAACAAGACGTTCAACGTCGCAGGACTTCATTGCACAAATGCGGTCATCACCGATGAAGAGCTGCGCGTCAAGTTCAGCACCGAGATGGGCTTCCAGCTGTCATCACCGTTCGCGATTGCCGCATTGATTTCTGTTTACAATGACGGCGACGAATGGCTCGAGCAGCTGACAGATTATATCGACGGCACGATGCAGTTCACCCAGGAGTTTTTGGCGGAGCATATGCCGAAAGTGAAAACCTATATCCCGGAAGGCACGTACATCATGTGGCTCGACTTCAGCGGCTACGGCATCTCGGCTGAGGAAATCCACGACCGCATCTATAACAAGGCGAACGTCATCCTTGAAGACGGCACGATGTTCGGGGAAGAAGGCGAACTGTACCAGCGCATTTGCACGCCGTCTCCGCGTCCACTGATCAAAGAAGCGTTGGAGCGCATTGCGAAAGAGTTTGAAGACATAAAGTGATTGCTTAATTAAACCGGCATTATAAAAAATGAGTTTTAAAGGATATTCACTTGCCTGAATGGGGTACACTTTTAAAGTGGACCCATTCGGGTTTTTTCATAGCAAAAGGAGCTGACAATATGGAAAAAACGACATTCAATATAATAGAAGCAACAATAGAGGAAATCCAGCAGGCATTCGCGGCAAAGCAGCTGACGTCGGTGGAATTGGTCCAGCTGTATTTGGACCGCATCGAACAAATCGACAAAAACGGTCCGAAGATCAATTCGGTGCTGACGGTCAATCCTGACGTGCTGAAAATCGCGGAAGAGCTGGATACCCTCCGCGGGCAAGATGGGCAAGGCCCATTATATGGCATCCCGGTGCTCGTGAAAGACAATATCGACACGACAGACGATATGCCGACTACCGCAGGGACAATCGCTTTGCAGGAGAACTACGCGATGGTGGATTCTTTTGTGGCGATGCA
>DATISS010000038.1:0-3999 GCA_035468565.1 Planococcus sp. (in: firmicutes) | reverse complement strand
AGGAGGGATACCGATGCGTGTTAACATCACTTTAGCTTGTACAGAATGTAGCGAACGTAACTACAGCACTGTTAAAAATAAGCGCAACAACCCTGAGCGTCTTGAAATGAAAAAATATTGCTCACGTGAAAAGAAAATGACTCTACACCGTGAAACGAAGTAATTGTTTGACTGCCAAAACCTCAAGGGGTTTTGGCTTTTTTCTTTATATAAGGCTATGTTTCAAATGCGCGGATTAACGTGGAAGCAAATTGCTAAGCTATTTAGATAGACGATATTCCACAAAACAGCTGCGAAGGTATCTGCCCAAGAATTGGAAGATACCTTTGCGACGAAGCAGCGAAGCGATGCAACGCACTTTTATGTCCCGAAGCTAGCGTAGCGATGCAGGGACAGGAGCAGTATGGTTTTCTCCGCTGTTTTGCTCCATATCGAAAGGACAGCAAACAGTAGCATGAAAAAATTTATTTTACATACTCTTTGATTGAAAAAAACGAACCGTCCGAAGTAATATCTTGAATGAAGTGGAAAGCGTCCGCCTGAAGCGTAATGAAAAACGTGAAAAGGTTCTTGAGAACAAGCGTTATGCAGCCTAGCCTTATGTAAAGAAAGTGCAATGTATAGGAAAGGGAGATGCGGCTATGGAAAAATCCGTTCAACGGAATTTGGTATTGGCGAAGCTGAAAGAAATCGATGGAAAAATGCATAAGAAGATGTCGGCGGCGATTATTGAAGAACTGGCGGAGGATCCGGCATTCAAATCGGCGGATATCATCGGCTTGACAATCTCGGCATATCCTGAAGTGGACACGAAATTGCTCATCGAGCGGATCTGGCGGGAAGGCAAGCATGCGGCGGTGCCGAAATGCATTCCGAAAAGCAGAGGCATGGATTTTTATATCATCGATGATTTCAGCCAGCTGGAAGTGGTTTATATGAATTTGCAGGAACCGAAAACGTCCATTACGCGCTACGTTGCGCCTGAGGAAATCGATTTAATGATCGTGCCCGGCGTCGTTTATTGCCGGAGTGGCTTTCGCATCGGTTTCGGGGGCGGCTATTATGATCGCTATCTTGCCGGTTACGGCGGGCGCACGAGGTCGCTTGCTTTCGGGCTGCAGCTGGTGGATTCGATCGAAGCTGAATCCTACGATATCCCTGTGCAGGGTATTTATACGGAAAATGGCTATATTGAAACAGGGAAGGTGCCGCGTTGAAGACATTATTTGATGTGATGCAATTGCTGAAGCGCTACGGCACAATCATTTATACCGGCGATTACCAGGCGGACCTTGAATTGATGGAAGAAGAAATCAAGGAGCTTTATCGCCTGCAATTCATTACGCCGAAAGAATATGCAACAGCTTTGTTGATCTTGGGGCAAAAAAGTTCAAGTCGAAAAAAATAAATTTCGAAAAAAAATGAAACGTTTTACAGATTGAAACGTCTTATAACAGCGAGTCCTATTATAGAAACAACTTACAAGTATACCGCGGTATTGTAGAGTGGACATAAAGGGCACAATAAGATATTGTAAAGTATGATTTTTAATAAAAGGAGGATGTGCCGGATGTTTAAAAAGGAATGGCCTAAACATTCTATCCTGGCAATCGCCATCATAGCTACTTGGCTCAAAACTTATCTTGCATACAAAACGAGTTTTTCCATTACCATTGATAATGCATTGCAGGAATTTATATTGTTTCTCAACCCGTTGAGCTTATTGCTGTTCGTTTACGGGATTTCGCTTTTCTTTAAGAGCGATAAGCTAAAAAACCGCTACATCATGACGGTCGCGGTTATCACATCGATCATTTTGTACGGCAACGTGGCCTTTTACCGGTTCTTCAGTGATTTTATCACGCTGCCGGTGCTGTTCCAGACGAATAACTTCGGCGACTTGGGTTCAAGTGCCGCGGAAAGCATCTTTTGGACGGACATCGTATTTTTTGCGGATGTCATCATCATTTTTGCCGCCATCAAATTGCTGAACATCAAACCTTCAGCGCAAGACCTCACCACTGCCCAGCGTAAATCGTACCTGATTTTGTCGGCGGCCGTGCTGTTCTTGAATCTTGGCTTGGCAGAAGCGGAGCGCCCTCAATTATTGACGCGCAGCTTCGACCGCGAAATGCTGGTGAAAAATATCGGCATGTACAATTACCATTTATATGATATTTACATCCAATCCAAATCTCAGGCGCAACGGGCACTCGCTGACGGCTCGGAACTTGTCGAAGTGAACAGCTATGTGCGTTCGAACCAGCCGGAACCATCCCCGGAGATGTTTGCTGCTGCGGAAGGCAAAAACTTGATCGTCGTGACGCTCGAATCGCTTCAGTCGTTTGTCATCAATAACGAAATGAACGGCCAGACGGTCACACCTTTCCTCAACGAATTGACGAAAGACGACGATACGGTCTATTTCCCGAATTTCTATCATCAGACAGGGCTTGGGAAAACGTCCGATTCTGAATTCCTAATGGAGAACTCGCTGTACCCGCTGAGCGGTGGCGCGGTGTTCTTCACGCACAGCGGCAACACTTATAATTCCATGGCCGAAAGCCTGGGAGAAAACGGCTATCACACTGCCGTACAGCACGCCAACACGAAGAGTTTCTGGAACCGCGATATGATGTATCAATCGTTCAATATCGAAGAATTCCAGGATATTGAAAGCTATACAGTCGGCGAAGGCGAAGCAGTGAACTGGGGCATGAAAGACATCCCGTTCATGGAGCAATCTGTCGACTTGATGGCGGAAATGCCGCAGCCGTTCTACAGCCGCATGCTGACGTTGACCAACCACCATCCGTTCTACTTGGATGAAGAAGACATGCTGATCGATGAATACGATTCGAATTCGGGCACATTGAACCGCTATTTCCAGACGGCCCGCTATTTGGATGAATCGGTGAAGGCGCTGTTCGATGAATTGAAAGCGAAAGGCCTTTATGAAAACTCTGTAATTGTCATGTACGGCGACCATTACGGAATTTCTGAAAACCATAACGAAGCGATGGCGCAGTACTTAGGCAAGGAAATTACGCCTTATGAATCTGCGCAGCTGCAAAAAGTGCCATTCTTTGTGCATATCCCGGGATCCGATAAAGGCTATGTCGATGAGGAAATTGGCGGGCAGATCGATATGCGCCCGACAATTATGCACTTGCTCGGTATGGAAACCGAAAAAGACATGCAATTTGGCGGCGATTTGTTCTCTGAAGAACATGAAGAATTCGTGGTGTTCCGTGACGGCCGATTCGTCACTGACGAAAATGTCTATGCAGGCAACACGTGCTACGACAGCGAGACCGGAGAAGAAACGGATATGGCGCAATGCCAGCCTTTCATCGAACCGGCTTTGCAGGAACTGGATTATTCCGAATCGATCATCAATGGCGATCTGCTCAGATTCTATGATGAGAAGAACGGCCAATTGATTTTGACTGAGGAAGAAGAAGCCAAACTGGAACAAGAGCAACTTAAAAAAGACGCTGAAACAAAAGAATAAAAACTGCTTTAACAAAAGCCGCCCCGGCACAATGCGTGTGCCGGGGCGGCTTTTTCGTTTGCGAACTTTCATAGACATTTTAGGCAAAAAGAAAAAGCTGATGCATCAAGCATCAGCTTTCAGGAATTAGTGCAGACCTGGCGGATATCCTTGTGTAATGAGAGTCGCTACTGTGAAAGCACCGAAAATCACAAACGTACCGAAGTTAAAAAGGAATCCTAAAATTTCTTTGTTTTTTAAAGTTTGTACAGAGCCAATCGCCGCTAATACAGCAATAAGACCAAAAATAACCATAAGCAAGTTCATCTATGACACTCCCTTCAACATTAACAGCCAGTGCCGTTTTGTTCTCTTTTATTGTAAAGAAATTTCGCATGTTTGTCGAGAGATAATATTGTCAGACCGATGAACTCTGAGATGCTATAATTTAAACGAGGTGAAAAAAATGCTAAAAATAAACCAAATGGAATTGGGTCCAATCCAGA
>DATISS010000037.1:0-30416 GCA_035468565.1 Planococcus sp. (in: firmicutes) | reverse complement strand
CAGCCTGCAAGCACTAACACAGCAATAATAAGGAATAAGAAAAATTTTGGCCATCGAGTTTTAAACTCCACTGTATTTCCTCCTTTAGTTGGTGTGAATGATTTCCGGACACAGAATGAGCAGACAAACTCTATCCCCCTTCCAATGAATTCACGTGCGGCTTAGCGCTGCTTTGGATCCATCAAGTCATTCAGGCCATCGCCCAGCAGATTAAATCCAAGTACTGTAAACAAGATTGCCAAGCCCGGGAAAGTCGCGGCCCACCAAGCTTCCCGTAATATCTCACGGCTATTCGACAGCATCGCGCCCCATTCAGGTGAAGGTGGCTGTGCGCCAAGCCCGATGAAACTGAGCCCCGCAGCGGACAGGATGACAAATCCCAGGTCCAGGGAAGCTTGGATGGTTGCCGGAGCAATCGAGTTCGGAATCACTTCCTTGAACAAAATCCGGAAAGGGTTCGCGCCGAGCGCCCGCGAAGCCTCGATGAATTCTGAATGCTTGATCGACATCACCGATGACCTGACAATCCTTGTATACCAAGGCCACCAAGTGGCGGCGAGTGCCAGCATGACATTGTCAATCGACGGCCCGAGCGCAGCCGCTATGGACATCGCCAGAATGATGCCGGGGAAGGAAAGAAAGATATCGGTGATCCTCATGATGACTTGATCGATGCGCCCGCCCGCATAGCCGGCAATCGCGCCGAGAATCGTGCCAATCGGGAACGCGATCAGCACCACCAACAAGCCGATGCGCAGCGAAATCCTAGTGCCGTAGACGATGCGGCTGTAAATATCCCTTCCCACTTCATCGGTGCCGAAATAATGCTCTGCACTCGGCGCCTCCAATTTGCTTACGAGATCCACTTCGGTCGGACTGTGCGTAGCAATGGCCGGAGCAAATAATGCCGCTATCAGGATGATCAATACTATGAAGAGCCCGAGCATTGTCAACGGGCTGCTTGTTACTCTTCGCACCAACTCGATCACTCTCCTTAGTTATGCTTCAAACGCGGGTCAATGAAAAAATACAAGGTATCGACAATCAAATTGACGATGATGAACATGACCGCTATGAGCAAGGTGACACCCATGACAGCGGGAAAATCCAGGTAGTTGATGGCGTTGACCGCGTATTGGCCAAGGCCTGGCCACGAAAACACCGCTTCTACAAGAACACTGCCGCCCAGCGCATGGCCAAATGCCATTCCGAGAAGCGTGATGACCGGCATTATGCCATTCCGCAAAGCATGGCCATAAAGCACCCGGTTCTCCGGGGCCCCTTTTGCAAAAGCCGTACGAATGTAATCGCTCTGCAGCACAGTCAGCATACTCGATCTGGTCATCCGGGTGATCATCCCGACTGTCACCGCCGCAAGCGTAATTCCCGGCAAGATCATGTGCATGACCGCTGCATAAAGCACTGGCCAATTCCCGGTCAGTAGCGCATCGACCGTATACATGCCGGTTATATATTCCGGAGGCGACATACCGCCGTCCAGCCTGCCTGAACCCGGCAGCACACCAAGTTTCAAATAGAAGAATAACAGCAGCAATAGCCCGAGCCAGAACGCCGGCATCGCGACGCCGATCAAAGCGAAGATCCTGGTGAACTGGTCGGCAATCCTGTCTTTCCTGCTGGCGCTGATGACGCCGAACGGAATTCCGACCACCAGCGTGATGAACATGGCAAACATAGTCAGTTCAAATGTGGCGGGTGAGTATCTGAGCAGATCATCCACGACCGGGCGCTGGGAATAGGTGCTTTTCCCAAGGTCCCCTTGAAAAATCCCCGCCATGTAATTTCCGTACTGGACATAGAGCGGATCGTTCAGCCCCATGTCTTCCCGCAGCGCTTCGAGTCCTTCCGGCGTGGCTTTCGGCCCTAAGATCAGGCGCGCGGGATCTCCTGGGATCGTATTTGAGATAGCGAAAGTCAAGATGCTGATGCCGATCAGAATCGGAATCATCAGCAGCAAGCGTTTACCGATAAATCGCAAGGCGTCCATTATGCTGTCCCCCTCCACTCGCATTCAAGCTGTTTCCGTTTTCTTTGAGAATATTCTTGAAACTACTATGCCTTATCCGAAAAGTAGTGAAGATTTACACATGGATGCATGCGGCAAAATGGCCAGGCGCTTTTTCTTCCAGCGGCGGCACAATCTCTGCGCATTCCTTCGTCGCCATCGGGCATCTCGTATGGAATGTGCAGCCTGTCGGCGGATTTGAAGGGCTCGGCAAATCACCTTGCAGGATGATGCGGCTTCGCACGCGGGTCGGATCCGGAACTGGCAGCGCAGACAGCAGCGCCTGCGTATAAGGGTGCATCGGCGTGTCGTATACCTTTCCGACATCGGCGATTTCGACAATCTTGCCCAAATACATCACGGCCACTTTATCTGAGATATGCTGCACAACGGACAAGTCATGGGAGATGAACATATAGCTGAGATTCATTTCCTGCTGCAATTCGAGCATCAGATTGAGCACCTGTGACTGAACAGAGACATCCAGCGCCGAAACCGGCTCATCGGCAATGATCAATTTCGGATTCAGCGCCAATGCCCGGGCAATCCCGATGCGTTGGCGCTGCCCGCCTGAAAATTCGTGGGGATAATTGCTGAGCTGTTCTTTGCGCAAACCGATTTTCCCCGACAAATTCTCAATCAGCTCTTTTCGTTCCCTTTTATCTCCGACGCCATGGATGATCAGCGGGGCCTCAAGGATTTGGCGCACCGTTCGCCGTGGATTGAGTGAAGCATAAGGGTCCTGGAAGACAATCTGCATTTCTTTGCGCAATTCCTTCATCCGCTTAGCTGACATGCCAACGATTTCTTCCCCTTCGAATTTAATGCTGCCTTCAGTCGGTTCCACCAAACGCAGGATCGAACGGCCAAGGCTGGATTTGCCGCAGCCGGATTCTCCGACAACGCCCAATGTCTTGCCTTCATCTATCGTGATCGACACACCGTCTACCGCTTTGACGATCGTCTTTTCTCCTAAAAACCCTTTTTTAGTGGTGAAATGCTGTTTCAAGTTCGTTACTTCCAGCAGCGCCATCCGCCTTCCCCTCCTTTTCGTCGTAGAGCCAGCAGGCAGTTTGATGATTTTCTTTGATGCGGATCATCTCAGGGGTCACATTTCGGCAGATGTCCATGACATGCGGACAGCGGTCAGCAAAACGACAGCCCACCGGCATGCTTCCTGGCGTAGGGACAGTGCCCGGAATCGATCCCAGCTTTTTCTTGCGCTCGCCGAGCTTCGGTATTGACGCTAAGAGCCCTTGCGTATAAGGGTGTTTCGGATTTTGGAATAATTCGATGACCGGCGCCTCTTCAACGATTTTGCCGGCATACATGACCAGAACCCGGTCACAAACTTCTGCAACGACGCCCATATCGTGAGTAATCATAATGATGCCCATATGCGTCTGCGCTTTAATTTCGTTCATCAATTCCAGGATTTGGGCTTGAACGGTTACATCGAGCGCCGTTGTCGGCTCATCACAGATCAACAGCTGAGGCTCACACGCCATTGCAATCGCAATCATCACCCGCTGGCGCATGCCCCCCGATAACTGGTGCGGGTATTCATCGATCAGCTCTTCCGCACGCGGCAAGCCAACGGCGTTCAGCAATTCCAGCACTCGGCCCCGCCGTTCCTCTTTGCTCTTTCTCGTATGGAGGATAAGCGATTCCTCGATTTGTGTGCCGATTGTTTGAAGCGGGTTCAGCGAGGTCAGCGGATCTTGAAAAATCATCGACATCTGATTGCCTCTGATTTTTTCAAGCCGCCGTTTGGAATAGACGGAAATCAATTCCCCCTGCAGATCAACTTCGCCCGTGAGGCGTGCTTTATCCGGCAGCAACTGCATCAATGACAATGCCGTCATGCTTTTTCCGCAGCCCGATTCCCCGACAATCCCTAAGGTTTCTCCTTGCTTCACCTGAAAAGAGACCCCTTCAAGAATGGGCGAATACTTTCCCGCCCGTTTCAGCGACAGCGACATGTTCTTTACATCCAACAGCATAATTCCACCGCCTTTTCAGTCTTGGATTGATGGCATTTTTGACAAATCCTTCAGCGCCGCCGTGTAATGATCCGAAAATGCTTTTTGGATTTTCTTTTTGTTGCGGGTGCGGAGCGCATCCAGCAGCACCCGATGATTTTGCACCACTTTCTCAACTCTCATCGGCACTTGATTGGCTACGGTCAAATACATGACGCCGACCTGAGTATCGAGATGCTTATGGATGCTGATAAGCCGGTTATGCTTGGATGCTGCTACGATTTTGCCATGGAACAGAATGTCGCATTGGACTTGCCGTTCAATGTCATGGTCTTCCATCGCTTCAGAAAATTGTTCAATACAGCCTTCCAGTTCGGCCATATCCTTCTCGGTCAAATGCGGCAATGCCAATTGCGCCGCTTCCCCTTCCAGCAATGCGCGCAAGGTATAGATTTCAAAGGCATCCTGCTGCGACAATGTTGCCACGAACGTCCCTTTATTGGTCTCGTGTTTGATCAACCCTTCATTTTGCAGAAGCTTTAACGCTTCTCGGATCGGCCCTCTTGAAATACTGAATTTTTCGGCGAGCTGCGCTTGGTTGATCCAGCTGCCGGCCTGCATTTCACCGTTCAAGATCATTTTCCTGATAATTTTCGCTACATCGTCCGATAACGTTCTCTGGTCCGGGATAATCATCTCTTTCACTCCTATAGCCGGCTTGCCCTTGCCGGCAATGTTTCGTAAATTTCCTGCATTTCGTATAGATTTGCCCATCCCATCTGCCTTACGCCGAATTCAATTTCTTTTATCGCTTCAATCAATGCTGCCAGCAGCGGCATTTCGATGCCATGGTTTTGTCCGATCTCCAGAATCGGCACCAGCTGGGCATCTACTTCCGTTTTGCGTTTGCGGACAGCTAAATCTCGCCATATGCCGCTTTTCTGCTTTTTGTTGGCATCCATCCGTCCGGCCAGTTTCTCCAGTTGGGCGTCCAGCTTTTCGGAATCCTTTGTATCGCGCGGATAAACCAGGGACGGTTCCCAGTCATCAAAACCGAGTGGCTGCACACCTTCCTGGTCAGCAGCCTCCAAGATTTCAGCACATAATTCCATCAGCATGCCGCGCAAATCCCGCCGCCGCACTACTGTAGCCATCGTTTCATCAACAAGAGCTGTGGCATATAACAGCCCTGCATACGACATTTTGCCCCAAAGAAAACCCCAAATATTGTCAGTCACTTCCGCAGGCCCCCACACTTGGAGTTTGTCTTTCAATGCCAGGATGCGCGGTGAAATTCGGCCGTCCAATTCGCCCAGGTAAAGGGAAGCAACGCCCCCGTAAAGGATTTTTCCCGGTTCGATGTAATCCGCCGAGAAATTGACGAAACAGCCGATGGTGCGTTCAGCTCCGATCATTTTGGAAATTCGGCGTTCGCAAAGGCCATTCTGCAATGAAACCACTTCGGACGCTGGGGTCAAAAGAGGCAGTAAAGGCGTCAGTGCTTTTTCTGTGTGATGGGCTTTGACACAAAGGAAAACCGTGCTCAGCGGCTGGCCCCTTTCGACGAGCTGTTCCGGCGTGTAAGCTTCGGCTTTCACTGTAAAGGTTTCTTCGAGCCCTTCAATCGTCAGCCCTTCCGAATTGATCTTGTTGACATGTGCTTCAGCGACGTCACAGAATATGACTTCTTCCCCTGCACGGGAAAGGTATGCGCCAAGAACGCCCCCGATTGCTCCGGCTCCGATAATCGCGATTGCCATAATGTGCCCTCCTAGAAAAGTTGTAGTCCACCATCGGCCGAAATAACTTGGCCGCTTACATAACGGGAAAAGTCTGATGCAAAAAAGAGAACCGGGTGGGCAATGTCTTCCGCTGTGCCCAGCCTTTTGAGTGAAATGGATTCGATCAGATTTTCCTGCTGGGTGCTATTCATCGCCCCCCATTGCCGTTCAGTTGAAGGGTTGGATAAGACAAATCCCGGGGCCACATTATTGACAGTTATGCCATAGCGGCCCAGTTCCCTGGCCATTTGACGGGAAAAGCCGATTTGCCCTGCTTTTGCGCTGGTATAGGCTTGTATGCCAGTCAAACTGCTGCTGCGGCCTGCGCCGCTCGAAATATTGACAATCCGGCCGTAGCCTTCTTTTTTCATATGGGGCGCAACTGCCCGAACCATATAAAATGCCGATTTGAGGTTAATATCGATGACCTTTTGCCATTGCTCATCTGAAACTTCTTCAATCGCCTGGTGGACTTGTCCGGCAACGCCACCGGCAACATTGATGAGGATATCGATTCTCCCAAAACTGGCTGCCGCTTTTTCGATAAAGCCATTTACTGCGCCGGAGTCTGTAACATCGCATATATATGTACTGATTGATCCGGAGGAAGCAGATTCAGCAATCGCTCTTTCCACTTCTTTTTTCGTTTCCAAGAGGGAGTCCACAAGAATATCAGCCGCCGCCACGGCTGCACCGCGGATAGCGAGCTCCCGGCAAATAGCTCGGCCGATTCCGTGCGCCGCTCCTGTGACGATGGCGACGCGATTTTCAAAAGTTAACTGTAAACTGTTAACACTTGGATTCATTGCTATCCCTTCCTCCCCAATTTTTTTATAGTATATTCTTATTACTTTTTAATTGCAATACTATTTTGAATATTTAGATTTAATATTTAATTCTTATATTAACAATTTCTTACCAATTTTTGAAATAAAAAAAAAGCCTAGACTCAGGCTCTCTCTCTTCTTTTACTATTGTGCTGTATATCCGCCGTCCACCAAAATGGTCGTGCCTGTCATGAATTCATTTTCGCAGAGGAAAACAATGGCGTGCGCGATTTCTTCCGGCTGGCCGAGGCGGCCGATCGGGTGTTTCGCGACCAAGGCATCGTAGAATTCCGGACCGAGCGCTTCACGGCTGACCATGCCGGATTCGACGTATCCGGGAGCGACAGCGTTGACGCGGATGTTCTTGCCGGCGTATTGAAGGGCAAGTGATTTGGTCATCAAATTGACCGCGCCTTTGGAAGCGTTATACGCAAATGCGGCGCCTTCCCCGACACTGCCGAGGATAGAAGAAGTATTGATGACGACTCCGCCGCCGGTTTTCATCATTTCCCGAACGGCATGCTTGGAACCGAAAAAGACGCTGTCCTGATTGATCGCGATGGTTTTATGATAATCTTCATAAGTCAGCTCATGGGTTTCGGCGAGGGCGCCGACGCCCGCGTTATTGACCATAATATCGAGCTGGCCGAATTGGCTGACAGCCTCCGCCACTAAATTTTGTACGGCTTCTTCCTGAGACACATCCACTTTTAGAAATGATACGCTGCCGCTGTATTCATCCAGCTGTTCAACCGCGGCTCGGCCGCCTTCTTCGTTGACATCAGCGATGATCACTTTCGCTCCTTTAGCGAGGAACGATTTTGCAGCTGCAAGCCCGATGCCTGATGCACCGCCTGTCACTACTGCCACTTTGCCTTGTAAATCCATTTGATCTGCCTCCTTGTATTTTAAAGATTCTCACCACCCCATTATAACAGTCGTTTTCAGAATATTAAATATTCATTCCAGGCTTACATTAAAAATATTTCCCGGTCTACTTGGTTCAGCAATTTTAACGCAGTGGCCAGCCGTTCCGCAAAATGCTCGGGCGGCTCTTGCGATTCCATGTACACACAGATCAAGTTCGGATTCTCATCCAGCCATTGGGAATAATCCGTCGGCAGCGGAATTGGATGGCTCCGCAGGATTTTCAGAAAATGTGTAAATTCTTCCGGCAGCAAGTAAATTTCCGCCTTATTGACGGCCGTCCCATCCTCCTGCAATTGCCCGAACGAAATCTCCATGTCCAATTTACACACAAAGCAATTCTGGCTGGACTGTATCTCAAGCGTCCGTTCCTTCCTGATCAGGCAGCAATCCATTTCTATTTCAGTGTCCGATTCCAGCAAATGCCCTACTTTTTCTGCAATTTCTTCGATGCGCTGCATAATGATCCGTCCTTTCGCTTGTCATTCCCCTGAAATGGCGGCGGCAGTTTTAAAAGTTAAAAAAACGCCAAAAAGAATGATGACATTCTTCTTGGCGCTGTTTTCGGCATTATTGTCCGAAACATTCAACCACATTTATGTGCAAATAACTTCATAGTCCGCCTTATGGCATCCGCAAGTGCGGATGTATTCCTTCTACCCGAAGAATACACAAAACCGGACGGAAAGTAAAGCTAATAGACCTATTTAGTTATACAACAAGATATTAGTTATTTGATATTTCGGTTCTTTTCATACTGTTATTGTGCTTTTCATAGGATTTCAATGTCTATTTCCACCCACCCCCGGACGCCATTGATAAACCAGACAGCGTCCCATTCCATGAGACTGTCTTTGCGGATAATGCGTTCCTCGATGTCGCCATTGTTGAGCAATTTCTGACGGAACGTGCCAGCGAGCAGACCGCTTTCTACCGGCGGCGTGAAAAGCCGGCCGTCTTTTTCTACGACGAGATTGCCGATCGTGAATTCCGTCAGCTCGCTGTTTTCATTCCATAGCAGCGCGGTGAACGCCGTGCCCGCATCTTGCTGAGCCCCATCGTAAACTTTGCGGTGCGTTGTTTTATGGAAAAGAAATGGATCGGACGAATCAACCGGCTCTTTGGCGAGCACCGCTTTCATCCGGCCCACAATCAGCTGCACCGGTTGGGCTTCGGCAACTGTCACGCCCGCTTTATCTACGAGCAGCCGCACTTTATAAAGGCCATTCGGATGAGCCTCAGCGCATGCCGCTAGCCGCCGCTCGACTGTGCCCGAATCAATTAGAAAATCAAAGTATCTGGCAGATGCCGCCAGCCGGTTTAGGTGGTAGGGCAAGAGTGGATAAATGCCGTCTTCAAGTTTCAGCGACTCGAGCAGGCTGAATTCCGGCCGCTGAGCTGTCAGCACTTTCGCTTTGGCGTACAATTCCTCGAACTCTCCTTCGGAAGTCGAATCCCATGTAATACCGCCGCCGACACCATATTGCGCGTTTCCTTTTTCTGTATCAATCACTACCGTGCGGATCGGCACGCTGAACACGGCATTTTTTTCAGGGGTAATAAAACCGATCGCTCCGCAATACACTTCGCGCGGCGATTGCTCAAGAGCCGCAATAAACTGCATCGTGCTGATTTTTGGCGCCCCGGTTATCGAACCGCACGGAAACAAGGCTTGAAACCAGTCAAACACCGTAAGCTCAGTCGCCAAATCCGCTTCAATGGTCGACGTCAGCTGAAGAACCGTCGGATACGCCTCCACTTCAAACAGCTTGGAAGCTTGGACCGTGCCCTTTTCGGCAAGCCGACTCATATCGTTGCGCAGCAGATCGACAATCATCAGATTTTCCGCCCGCTCTTTTTCCGAAGCGAGCAGCTGCTGCGCTTTTGCATTGTCTTCTGCCGAATTGCGCCCCCTCGCCGCTGTGCCTTTCATCGGTTTTGTCGTCAACCGGCCGTCCTGCACCCGGAAAAACAGCTCCGGCGAAGCCGACAAGATGCGGTATCGTCCCAGATTCAAATAAGCGCCATAGCCTGCCTGCTGATTGCGGGCAAGCTGGCGGTAAAACGACCGGTCGCTGCCGCTGAACGACGCATGGAGCCGCTCTGTATAGTTGACTTGGTACGTATGCCCTTCTTCGATGGCGTTTTTTATGTCCGCAATGCCCTTTTTATATTGTTCTTCTGAACTCGCCAGCTGCCAAGAAGATACCGCATACGGCTCGGCTTTCGGCTCTGGTTCTTGCGCTTTCGGCTGCTGGAAAATACCGAACCAGACCAGCGGCATTTCTGCGCCAGGCCGCACTTGCATTTCCGGCTGAAATGCCGGCGCCGCCTCATAAGAAACATAACCTGCTGCGTAAAAGCCTTGTGCCAGCGCACTTTCAATTTCTTTCAGGATGCCCGGGATGTCCTGCAGATTGCGGGTTTCCAGTACTCTTACCGGATCTGTAAAGACGATCGGTTCGATGTCCCCTGCGGAATTCCGAAACTCATACACTAGGTAAGGGTTGTTCATTTATCGCACCTCCTTGCTTTGCGTGCTTCCAGGCAAGCGCGTCGTCAAAGCAGTTTTTCAGCATCGCAAAACCGTCCGCCGTCAAAATCGACTCGGGGTGGAACTGGATTCCTGCGACGGGCCATTCGCTGTGCTGAACAGCCATCACAACGCCGTCTTCACTGAGCGCCGTCACCTTCAGGCATGCGGGCATAGACTCTTTATCTGCAATCAGCGAATGGTAGCGCGTCACTTTCGCCGGAGAAGAGATGCCTTTAAACAAGCCGCGTCCGTCATGGGTGATAAGCGACACTTTGCCGTGCATGGGCTGTTGCCCTTTGATGATCCGTCCGCCGAAATGTTCAATCAGGGTCTGGTGGCCCAGGCATACGCCAAGAATGGGGATGATGCCGCTTAGTGATTCCAATGCTTCGTGCGTTGCCCCTTGCTGCACTGGGCGTCCCGGTCCCGGCGACAGCACCAGCAGATCCGGCGCCAAACCTTTCAGTTCGGCCGCGCCCGTTTCCCCATTTTGAAAAACCCGCACGTCCGGATCGAATTGCCGGAAATAATGGACAAGATTATATGTGAATGAATCGTGGTTATCGATGACGACAATCATGGGGGCACCTCATTTTTCTATAGTTCACGTGCTTTTATTATACCTGCTTCGAAAAGCGAAGAGAATTATTATTGTCCCTTTCCGCGGAATGCGCCGGTATTAAGCGTGGTGCAAGTAATTTTGGGTTTGCCGCAAGTAAGCTTCGGTTTGCCGCAAGTATTCCCGTTTTGCTGCAAGTAAAGCCGCCCCGGCAATAAAAAACCAGCCGCAGGGGCTGGTTTTTGCTTTATCAAAGCTTCAAAGAATAACGATTCTTCTTTTATGGCCGGTTAGAACCCGATAATCACTTGTGAAATGCAACTTTAAGAAGCTGAATTACTGAGCTGTGTAACCCCCGTCAACCATTATTGTGGCTCCTGTCACAAAATCATTTTCACACAGGAAAACGATTGCATGAGCTACTTCTTCCGGCCGCCCTAAGCGTCCAATCGGGTGTTTTGCTACGATTCTCTCATAAGTTTCAGGACTTAATGTACTGCGATTTGACATACCCGTTTCAATATAGCCAGGGCTTACCGCATTTACTCGAATATTTTTGTCTGCATATTGAAGAGCCAAAGATTTTGTCATTAAATTTACTGCCCCTTTAGAAGCGGTGACCGCAAAAGCATTGGCCTCTCCTACACTTCCCAATATAGATGCCGTGTTGACAATGACACCGCCCCCGGTTTTCAGCATTTCGCGAATGGCGTGTTTTGATCCAAAGAAGACCCCATCTTGGTTAACCGCAATTACTTTCCGGTAATCTTCATATGAAAGCAAATGCGTTTTACTGAGTGCCCGAACTCCAGCATTATTGACCATAATATCAATCTGGCCAAATGCTTTAATAGTCTCTGCTATCAGATTTGCTACAGAATCTTCTTGGGAGGCGTCGAATTCAACAAATACAAGCTCTGCTCCAGGGCCTTGAAGTTCCTTTGCTGCAGCTTCTCCACCTTCCACATTGATATCAGCGACAACCACTTTAGAGCCTTTTACAGTGAACGCTTTTGCGGTCGCCAAGCCAATCCCTGAAGCCGCGCCGGTGACAACTGCCACTTTTCCCGCTAAGTCCATTTCAATCCCTCCTTAGTTTAAGTTTGTCTACATTAGCTATTTTAACAGTATTTTTCTGAATTTTCAGACTTATACTTGTTCTTTTAATAAGGAGTAGGGGCTGCTTTGTATGGAAACCATTCTTCTTCCTTTATTTCTCCATAGTTTCCTCATTCGTCAACTGAACGCTCTTTTCGAAGATGTAAAGCGGCGGATAGCAAATCAACGCACAAATTCTGCAAATAATTTTCATATTCCGCAAATATAAAACAGGCAGTTCCTTTTTCAGCTGGCCTGCTGTTTATGATAATTTTCTGTAAGGGTGTGACGCTCCACCGGCTGCCCTCATTTTTTCGCTTTCCCAAGATTTTCAGCCACCCGGAACCGGACAATGCGGCGGATCAAGTCATATGGCATCGGCCGATCGAGCGGAAACTGGACTGACCCTTTTCCTTGTTTGTAAGGGGCTAGCTCTTGCTGAAAAGCCGTAATGCCGCTTGGCACCGGATAAAATCCGATATGGTTCTTGAATGCCGCAAAATGCACCAGATTGCCGTTCAGCACAAATGTCGGCATTTGATAGCTGATTGCCTCTTGAGCGGACGGCGCCTCTTCTTGAATTACGCGCCGCAGTGTCTGCAAAATTTCCTGTACGTCTTCTGGTGCTTGCCGGATGTAATCGTCGATCGTCTGGATACCCATGAGTTCTCCTTTCCTCGCACTGGATTTTCGAATTCTTCTTCCTCCCATTTTACCCCTTTTTTCCGGATTCTCCTGTACCGTTGCTTTGCTGCAAATATTCTCGATTTGCCGCAAGTAAAGTCACGCTACCATACAAAAAAGCAGGCAGCTATTCATCAGCCGCCTGCTCTTGACCACAAAATTTCAATCGTCGTTTTCGTCGTCTTGGTCATCTTCATTATCTTGATCGTCTTGATTGTTTTGGTCATCTTGGTTGTCTTGGTTATTGTCCATCTGGTCCGAGTCGTTGTTTTCGTTTTCTGAATCGCCACCGTTGCCGCAAGCTGTTAGCATACTGACAGACAGCAGTGCCGCCGCACCGACTTTCCACCATTTATTGACTGACATGAACTCGTCCTCCCATCCGAAGATTAGTTGCTATTAGTTTTTTACCCGCTATTTGTCAGGCAAAAACGCAATGCGTTCACTAATTTTCCGGCTGATGGCAGTAATCAGTTTTTGGCAGCGGGCGTAATCGGCGGGCTGTGGCAGCAATTCGATTTTCAAGGTCGCTGCCAAATCGGTATGGACAAAAAGCATGTCACGGAATCGGTCCACCGCGCCGCAGAATTCAGCATAACAGCTGTCGCCCGTGCCGAACACCGCTGTTACCAGGCTTTTGTTCCCGAGGTTTTCAAAAGCGGCGAACAGGCCTCGCAGCTCTTTCGGAATCTCGCCGCTGCCCCACGTGTAGGTGCCAACAATAACAACGTCGTAACGTGAGAGTTCAGCAAGCGGAAAGTCGTTTATTGCAAAAATGCTGACGGACACCCACTCTCTTCGGCAGATGTGCTGCAAGATTTCCGCCACGGCTTTTGTGTTTCCGGTAGCTGACGCATAGACGATGGCTACCCGCGGTTTATAATTCGTCGAAGCCATTTGACTGCGACACTTTCGAGTAGGTCCGGGATTTCTGTTCGAAGAAGTCGGATTTTGTGTCATTCATCATGCCGTCGCCAAAAACTTGGATCCACGGCATCGGATTGTCGCGTTCGGCGTAGAGGTTATCAAGCCCGAGCTGACGCAGGCGTTTATTGGCCAGATATTCGACGTAGCCCTCGAATTCGATCAGGTCGAGCCCTTCGATATCGGCCAGGATGTAGCGCGCCCATTCCTTTTCAAGTTCGACCGCCCCTCCGACCGCTTCGTACACGTACGCGATGTTGTCATCCGAATTCAGCTCCGGGTTTTCCGTCAATAAAATCCGGATAAACTGCGCGATAAAATAAGCGTGCTGCATCTCATCGCGTTGGATATAGCTGATCATCGTGCTGGTCTTCAGCATTTTCTGCTGGCGCGCCAGGTGATAAAAAAACGCAAAGCCGGCGTAGAAATAAATGCCTTCCAAGTTGATGGCATTGACGCTGAGGCGAAACAACTTCTGCGGCGTCGGGTCTTCGCGGAAGGCTTCATATGCATCCAGAATCAAGTCGTTGCGTTTGCGGACAATCGGATCGCTTTTCGCCTGGTTGAAGCGGGCATTTTGTTCGTTGATCGATACGAGCGAACTCAATATATAGGAATACGATTCGTTATGGACCGCTTCCTGCTGGGAAATCACCGCGAAAATCGCCTTAAAGCTGGAATCCGTGACATAGTCCAGGACCTGGCTCATCGTCGGCGTCTGCAGGCTGTCGAGCGACGCCAGCTGCGTGTTAATGCGCAGGAACACATCCTGTTCGACCGCACTGAGCAGATCCCATTGCTTGATGTCGTCCTGCATATTGATTTCCTGCGCTTTCCAGAAGTTCGATAACAAGGTTTGGTACATATCGTACATCTGCGGATACGCAATATCATTCCAGTTGAGCAAGCCGGACGATTGGCCGTTCAGGATGCCCGTGGATTTATTGGGTTGCTCGGGATTGAGCAGTTTGATCTTTTTAAGCGGTGCGTGAATCGTCATGGCGGTTCCTCCTTAGCTTTGGCAAGCTTCACATTCTTCGATTTCTGCCTGGGATGTGCTGCGCACGTAATACGTCGTCTTCAAGCCTTGGCCCCACGCTTCCAAATGCAGGCCGAGCAGCTCTTTCGCTTTGATGGTGTGCGGCACATAGAAATTGAAGCTGATCGACTGGTCGATGTGGCGCTGGCGGGCGGCGTTCTGGCGAATGCTCCACTTCTGGTCAAGCACATGGCGCGAGCGGCGGTAATACTCGTAGGTGCGGTGGTCGAGATCCGGCGCCGTCACTTTGAATTTGAAGTTCTTCTTTTCTTCGGCGTATTCCACGGCGTAGAGCGGATCGATGCCATCGGTCGAACCGCCGATTTTTGCGGTCGATGAATTCGGCGCAACGGCTATCATCCAGCCATTGCGGACACCGTTTTGGGTAATGTCGCTTTGCAGTCGATTCCAGCGGTCGCTATTGTAATTTTTGCGTTCGAAATACTCCCCTGTTTGCCATTCCGATCCTCTAAATTCGCGGTATGCTCCTTTTTCCTTGGCAAGCTCCATGGAAGAACGGATGGTGTGGTAGGCGATTTCTTCATATAATTTATCCGCAAACGCGACGGCTTCTTCCGTTTCCCAGTGGATGCCTTCGAGCGCCAGCAAGTGAGCCCAACCGAATGTCCCTACACCAACCGCGCGATATTTTTTATTCGTCGCCTCGGCCTGCCCGACGGAAATCGTGTTCAAGTCGATGACGTTGTCGAGCATGCGCATCTGGATCGGAATCAGCCGCTCCAGTACGTCCGCCTTCACCGCGCGCGGCAAATTGATCGACGACAAATTGCAGACGACGAAATCGCCCGGCTTGCGGATCATCACAAGATTGCCGTCTCTATCGGTGTATTCTTTCGTGATCGTCGTCGCCGACATGTTTTGTGTGATTTCGCTGCACAGGTTGCTGCAGTAAATCGACGTGCGCCCCTTGCCGCGCAAGTGCTTATTGGGGTTCTGGCGGTTGACTTCGTCGCGGTAGAACATATACGGCGTGCCGGTTTCGAGCTGCGACACCATGATGCGCGCCATGATGTCCATCGCCCGGTACGTTTTCCGTGGCAATAAAGGATGCGAAGCCGCTCTTTCGTATTTCGCGGTGAAATGCTTCACATCGTTCTCGTCGTAAAAATCCTCCAGCCCGAGCGCATTCCCTGCTCCATCTTGCCATCCCATGGTTTGTTTTACTTGATGCGGGCAGAAAGTATGCCATTCGCCGATGCTGCGCCCTTGGTCGTCGGTTTCCTTCAATTTTTCCATGAACAGATCCGGAATCGCGACACCGGTGAAAATATCATGCGCTTTCCGGCGTTCGTCGCCATTATTCGTCTTCAGATCCAAAAAGCCGTTCATGATGTCTTTATGGAACACATCCAGGTAAATCGCCACCGCCCCTTGGCGCTGGCCCAGCTGATCGACGCTTACTGCCGTGTCGTTGACGAGCCGGATCCACGGAATGACGCCGGACGAATTGCCTTTGAATTTTTTGATGTCAGAACCCATGGCACGCACCTTGCCGTAATAAACGCCGATGCCGCCTCCGTCCTTGCTGAGGCGGGCGATATCCCAGTTGTTGAGGTAAATGCCATCGAGCGAATCCTCGACCGTATCGATAAAGCAGGACGACAGCTGGCCAAAGCTCTTGCCGGCATTTGAAAGCGTCGGCGTCGCGACCGTCATGTACAGGTTGCTCATCGCCCAATACGCTTCTTTCACCAGGCCCAGGCGCTTGTCTTGCGGTTCGTTCTGCATCAACGCCATCGCGATGACCATGAACCGCTCCTGCGGCAGCTCAAACACAGCCCCTTCGTAATCTTTTGCCAAATAGCGGTCAGCGAGCAGGAACAAACCGATGTATGTGAACAGCAGATCCCGCTCCGCTTTGATTTCTCTACCGAGCGCTTCGATTTCGTCTTGCTCATAGCTTTCCAGCAGATTGCTGGAATAAATGCCGATGGCTGTCAGATGGCGAATCAAGCCATAAAAATCGCCGTATTTTAGTGACGCGTCGTAGCTCCGGCTGCTAGCTGCCGCTTCATATAAGTCATTCAGGTATAAGTGCGCCGCGACAAAGGTCCAATCCGGTTCCTCCATCGAGATCCGGTCCAATGCATAACCGATCGCCTGCTCTTTTCTCGCTTTTGCAGTGCCCAAAGCGGCAAGTTTTCCGGCAAGCTCCCCGGTCTGCAGCCCGAACTTCTCCTGTGCACGTTCCAGCGCCGCTAAAACGCCTTCCAATCCTGTATCTTCTATGATTTTCATATCAGCACAACTCCTTTGCAAATTCGTTGATTTTCATGCGCCGCTCTTTGCGTTCCTGAGCGCTTTGGAACAATTGCTTTTCGCTGTCGGTTTCCGGCACCACGCCTTCGACCGGCGACGGTTTGCCGTTTTCGTCGACGGCGACCATTGTCAGGATCGCGGTTGTCGTCAAGGTTTTCGTGCGGTTTTCCACGCTCTGGCATTCCGCTTTGACATAGACTTCCATCGATGTCCGGCCGGTTGATACGACGACGCCTTCAAGCAGCAAGATGTCGCCGACACGGGCAGACGACAGGAAATTGACGGTGTCGATGGATGCTGTGACGACGGCTTTGCCGCTATGCTTCATTGCTGTGATTGCCGCGATTTCGTCGATATAGCTGAGCACTGCGCCGCCGAAAATAGTGCCCATATGGTTCGTGTCAGGCGGAAGCACCAGCTTCGTCTGGATCGTTCTCGATATGTTTGCCGCAATGTGTTTCGCCACCTTTAATTCCCCCCAGCATTCAATTTATCAATAAAAAAACCCATCCTCTCAGAGAGAGGATGGGTTTATAAACGCAGAATAATCTTCGGAACAGCAGAAAAAGACGGCTGCACCGCGCAGAGTTTCTTCGTTATCCTTCCCAGCTCCCGGAGAAGATCTTAACTGATAACAATGGCAGGTCTCCTGGCTCGTGCGTCATCCTCTGCTATGTCCTTCCCGTCCGTTGGACAGTGGATTGCCATAGTTTTCGTCAGCACTTACAGTTGCGGGTACAGCTCCGGTTTTTCATCGGATTCCCTATTAAGCCTTTTCAGGCACCATCGTTATTGGTGTTACCATATATGGTGTTTATTTGTATACAATACACTAAATATCGTATGTTCAAACTATAAACCACTTTCTTTCCTTTTACAAGCTTCGTTTTTGGGGCGAAATCTCGCCCTTTTCAACTCTGACGAAACGATATGGATGCTCAATTTTGCTGTTCCTTCACTGTTGCTTTATGCGTTTTCTGTTTTGTAAATTGCATCTAATCCCCCGCTTTTAGCCGATCTCTGCCAGCCAGCTCGCCACGTCACGCTCTATTTCTCGGGTAAACTGATGCCCGACTCCTTCAACTATCTTTTTCTCTGTATTTTGATGCTTAAACGCTTCCGTCAAATACCTATAATACGCCGCGTGCCCTTCGAGCGGCACCGTTCGGTCCAGTTCTCCGTTGATGAGCAGCACTGCGCCATTTCCCGGCTGCTGTTCCAAGGGGTCGAACTGCCTCAGCAGCGCTGCCGTTTCCTTGTCCATCGGCGAGCGATCTTGGCGCTCACGGAAAATTTGTTCCGTGAGTATGAATGCGCCGGATCCATTGACACTTGCGAAGCCTGCAACACGGGGGTGGCGCGCAAAAATACCGGCAGCGATAAAACCACCCATCGAGCTGCCGATCAAAACGATTTCGGTTTCCGGCACACCCAGAACTTTCTGAAGCGCTGCGAATTCTTCAATGCTTTTCGTAATCGCTTTCCAGAAATAGGTCTGGACCGTCTCCATTTCAAACGGATTTTTCACCGGTTTTCGGGAATCGTTGTAGACGATTTCCGGCACAACCACCCGGAATCCTTGGCGTGACAATGTTTCCGCATAGGTCCGGCAGCTCTCGACCCTTCCGCCCCAGCCGTGATACAAAATCACTGTCTTCCACGGTTCTTCAATTGGCTCTACTAAATGGTAAATAAGTTCGCCAGCCATCATTCTTTTCATTCCACTAGCCCCTTTTTGTACGCAATCAAGAGAAATCGCTTGGAATTGGTGCGGATGCCTTTTGAGTATTGATTTTGCAAGATGAACTTGTTGAACTTCTCCATGTCTTGCGGCTCTTCCCCAAAATTCGGGATAATCGGTGTATGGTGCAGCAGAAACAGCAAGTCTTCCGGCTCCTGGTAATATTCAGCAGCATCGTAGCTGTAGCTTTCAATGTCCGTAAACCCGGCATCGCTCAGCTCATTTATGTATCGTTCTTTAAATGTACCGTCTGGCTGGCCGAACGCTTGGCCGCGGCCAAATGCCTGCTTTAAATTTTCTTTGTCTCCTTCGCTAACTTGCTGACTCAGGAATATGCCTCCCGCTTTCAGCACTCGCTCTGCTTCAACGGCATCATAAGGGCAGTGGCGACTTGTAACCATGTCAAAAAAGCCTTCCGGAAAATAGAGGCTTTCCGCTGCCATTCGCAAGAAACGGACGTTCCGGCATTTCGCTTTCTGCAAATTGGCGCGCGCGGTTTCAACCATCGCTTCAGACAAATCGATTCCGACGACAAAGGCACAAGATTCCGCCAGCTGCATCACATTTTCTCCTCCACCGGTTCCGATATCGAGAACGATGCTCCCCGGTGTCGAATATTTGGCGGCTTCACTGTAAAAACCCCAAGCTACGCCCTCTGATTCGCTTTTTAGCCCGCTGAAATCCCAACCGTTTGCTTTTCCAAGCTTCTCATAAAAATTCTGTTCATCCACTTCCGTTTTCCCCCTGTTCAACTGCCGCCCACTCCTTCCCCAGCATTTCCTCCGCCGTCACCACTTCCGCAAACTCCTCGTGCAGCGTTGCTAAAGTCAAGGCGTGGACCGTTTCGGCATCGTAGCGGACGCCATCGGGACCAACCAGCGCAAAAGCCGCTGTGGCATCTGACACCAAATAAGTCCGGAATCCCAAGTTGCCGCTCATCCGGGTTGTCGTCGAAACGCAATGGGGTGTTGTCAATCCGGCAATGACCACTGCTTCGATCCCTTTGCCGCGCAAATAATCTTCCAGCCCAGTGCCGATAAATGCACTGTTCACCGTTTTCTCCATCACCGCTTCATCATCTTTCGGCTGCAGCGCTTCGATCAGACCAAAGCTGTCCTTTTCCGGGTAAAACAGCGATTCCGGATCCCTTGAGCGGTGCTGGATGTGCACGATGCTGCCGCCTTCTTGCCTCCAACGATGCAAGAGCTTTTCAATATTCTTTTCCGCGTCCGGATTATTGCGCTCTCCCCATTTCGGATCCGCAAATGCCTTTTGCACATCAACGATGACCAATGCTGTATTCGTTAGTTTCATGAGGCCCCTCCTGAAATTGTCGTTTCCTATTGTTTCTTCTTCCGTTCCCGAAATTCCTTTTTTATCCACAATCCCCCCATCTGACTGCATAATAAAACCGCCAATCCATGTTGAATTGGCGGTTCTCTCATTATTTATTCAAGATGTTGCGGATATCATCTTCGAACGTTTCAGGCTTGTCTTTCGGTGCATAGCGTTTGACGATATTGCCTTCGCGGTCGATCAGGAATTTTGTGAAATTCCATTTGATGCCACTGCCTAAAAAGCCTTTCGTGTTGTCCGTCAGGTATTTAAACAGCGGATGCGCGTCCGTGCCATTGACCTTGATGATGTCGTGCATCGGGAAGGTCACTCCGTAAGTCATGCGGCACGATTGCTCCGCTTCTTTCGCTTCGCCTAACTCCTGGCCGAACTGGTCGGACGGGAAACCAAGGACCACAAGCCCTTCCTCGCTATAATTCTTATACAGCTGTTCCAGGCTATCGAATTGGCCGCGCAAGCCGCATTTCGTTGCGGTGTTGACGATCAGCATCGCCTTGCCTTTATAATCCCCGAGCATGTGCGCTTTTCCGCTCGCATCGGTCACTTCAATATCGTATATTCCCATGATTGATCGCTCCTCCTAAAAGTCCATTCCGTTGAAAAATGCGTTCAATTCTTTCAAGTTTTTCATCAATGCAACGGCATTGACGTCTTCAAGGAAATTGCAGCTCACCAGTTTTTCGGCCACTGCCGCTTCTATCGGCTTGTGGCTGTCTTTCGCTTTTTCAGTCAATGAAATGATGAAGGCGCGTTTGTCTTCTGTCGACTGCTCTTTCAGGAGCCAGCCATTCGCAAGCATGCGGCTGATTGTCGGGTTGAGTGTACCGATGCCAAGGCCGAGCCGCCCGCCAATGTCTTTTGTCAGCAGCCGGTCTTCATCCCACAGCACCAGCAGCACCAAGTATTGGGTGAACGTTAGCCCAAAAGGCTCCAGGACACGTGCATACATTTTCGTAAAGTTGCTGGATGCCTTATACACTTCAAAGCATAATTGCTGGTCTAATTTTGATGGTTTGTTCATGTATCCACCTCATGCTTTTCTTATAGAATAATGATTTCAACGTTGATCGAGTCTTTGATGGCTTTGGAATAAGGGCACGTCTGGTGGGCCTTTTCCACGTATAGCTCTTTCTGTTCTTCGTCCAAGCCAGTGATATCCACTTCAAGTTTAGCCGCCAGCTTGACGCCGCCGTTTTCCTTGTCGCCCAGAAGAGAGATGGTCGCTTTTACTTCGGTTTTTTCCACTTCCACTTTCGCTTGTTCAAGCACCAATTCCAACGCGCTGTTGAAGCATGCGCTGTAGCCTGCCGCGAATAATTGTTCAGGATTCGTCGCAGTTGTGGCTTTTCCTCCAAGGGCCGCGGGCTTTGCCACGTCCATAAAGAAGATATTGTCTTCTGAGTATACCTCACCTTGTCTGCCGCCGGTGTTGATGATTGTCGTTTCAAATAATGCTTTTGCCATTTCGTTTCGCCTCCAAATTTATATCGCTTACGATGTACTTTAAACTATATCGCAGGCGATGTAAAATGTTAAGGCTCAACCATTCCCCGAAAAATAAAAAAAGGCATATCGGAATTATCCCGATATGCCTCGATCTATGCCGGCTTAAGCGTCAATCCATCCTGACGGTTCACCTTTTTGGGTGCTGTCGGCCTTCGCCACTTCAGCTTGCTTATTTTGCTTACTCTTATAAGGCTTATTGCTTTTTGCTTTGTTGGCGCCTTTTTCCCAGCGCGTCCAGCCTTTTTTGCCGGTGCCTCTTCCAGTACCGCTTTTTGCTTTATCTTTGCTCATGTTTATCACTCCCGTACTTTCCCGCAGCAGTGCGAGGGAATTCCCCTTATCATAACAGGTTCAGACGGTTTCTACACCCCCTGGGCATCTAAAATGAGCCAGGATGCGCATTCTTTTGCCGATAAGTAAGGAAGTCCGTTTTCACAAACATATTCAAAACGCAGGTAGGCTTCTCTTTCTCCTCAAGTGCATGATGCTCTTTAGGATATTCCGCCCGACTCCATAAAACGTCCGTTGATCGCCCGTATCTGCCCCCGGTGGCTGATTTCATCCTCCAACACATGAAACCATAGGTAATACATATTGTACGGAATGCCGTTCGGCCAACTTCGTTCCTCGTAAAGCCAGCTGTCGTCTTTTGCTTTCAGCCCGCGCAGCGTAGCAGCCCTGACCAGCGCCAGCTGTTCGATGTAATGGGCAAGCGGATAACCGCAGATGTCTTCACGGGCTTTCGCACCCAGCTCGAGTGCCGCCCCCCATTCGGCCAGCTCAGCAGCATTGAAATCACGGTTCTCAAACGAGAGGAGCTGATGGACCTTTTCAATCGCTGCGATATGGGCCAGCAGTGCACCGGTGGAGTTGCCGGCGCCATGTCCGATAAAATCCAGCTGTTCCGTATTCCATCCCGAAATGGCCTGCAGCGTCCCTTCCCGCACATGCTCCAGCATGAACACCAATTCTCCTATTTTGCCGTTATATCCAGAAGCCGATTTTACTATGTAGTCCATCCCTAAATCCCCCCAAGTAAATAAGTGATCCAGCCTGCCGCAAATATCCCAGTTGCAAAAGCCGGAATTGCCATAAGAATTTTGACAGTCAGCGTGATTCCGCTAAAATGCGCGTGCACCTTCCTGATCCCTTCCCAATATAGGTAAAAGAACGGAATTGCCAGTATGCCTGCCAGTAAATCGACGCGCGTAAAGGGCGGGCTAATATAATTGTCGAATAAAAAGCTCATTTCCGCCCCGAATGCAAAAAGCAGCAATTGGCAGCTAAAAAGTTTCAGGTAGTCCATGGCTTGCTGCCTCCTTAAAAACCACGTCCTTTTCATAATAAACAAGCGTAGCCTTGTCATTTATCGTTACGTAGCTGCCTATTCGGGCATAGCCCATTTTTTCATACAAATAGCAATTGCCTTGTTCTTCAAGCAAGGTCGCCAGCTTCCACTCGGTTGCACCCGAAAAAAGCTTTTCCGCTTCCCACATCGCTTGCTGGGCAATTCCTCTTCTTTGAAAAGCAGGAAGGACAAAAATCGGCCCGATCCAGTATGCCCCTTCTTTCTCACGCCGGATGCACATGGCACCGGCCCATTCACTATCCACTTCAATCTTGAAAAATCCGCCGGACGGTTCTGCAATGCGCGTTCGGGTCCGATCGATTGTTTCCATGGCCGGACTGGTGCCATAATCCTGGTATTTCTCGAGCAGCGGACAAAAAGCGGTCTTTTGCATAGCCAAGAGAGCAGGAGCATCCGACTCCATTGCTTTTGTTAATGTGACTTTCATCAGAACTCCACCTCTTTTGGAACATTAAGGAATAATTGTAACTTTATAAGTAGTGTACCGTCTATAGAATAAAAGGGGGAGAATTGTGTGAAAACTTTTTTAGCGGCATTGGCCTTTATTTCCTGCTTCGCGCTTTCCGGCTGTGGACAAAGGGAAGGCACGGCGGAACATTTGGACGGCGCCTATAGCCTGGCGCTCAAGTTGATGATTGAAACCGATCCGGGATTGAACAAATCGATGGACTATATAGCCGTGGACATGGCGACGTTCACGCAGCTGACCGATGAAGACAAAGAGAACATACTGAGTTCACTTGAAACGAAATACGGGGTCGATGCCATGGATGCTTCGTTCGAGGAATTGAAAGCACAAGGGCTGTATGAAGAAGAAACCGGAAGCTTGGCTGGAATCCTTTTGACCATCGAAGAAATGGAATACCATTTTAACGGCTCCGTGACGTTTACAGGCGGCAAACTGAAATCGGGCGTGGGCGCTGTGGGCGTCGAAAGCACGCTGAAATTCGACGGTACACGCTGGAAAATACAAGAATCCAAACAGACATGGGTCAGTTGACGGCCCGCAAAAAAAGAGCCCGTTCCCAAAGATAGGGACCGGCTCTTGTGTTATGTTATTAGACATTCACTGTCGCGTTTTGTTAGATCAAATCCAGCGTTCATCTTTTTTTCTGATGCTATTCTTAATAGAAATAAGGTATCAGCCGCGCACGTTGCTTCATCCACTGTACATAATCTTCGCCAAACTTTTCGATCAAGAGCGTTTCCTCATAATCCATGCGCTTCAACAGCGCCCATGCTACCGCGGCCCCGCCGACTACTGCTGCGACGATGCTGGTGAAATACAGCGCCATGCCCAGCGCGATAAAAAACAGTCCAGTATAAAGGGGATGGCGCAGCCGCCGGTATGGTCCGGTGCTGACGATCTGATCGCCTTCCCGAACAGTGACATAACGGGTAAACTGGTTTTTCAAGTGGACAATTCCCCAGATCCGCAAAAACACACCCGCCGTAAATAACAGTGCTCCTGCTCCTTTCATCCACTCCGCGAAACCGGCGTCCTGCAGCTCCTTCAGTAGCATTGCGAGCACAATTGTGCCAGCGAGCGCTGCAAAAATCAGGAAAAATGAACGCTTTTCCAAAGGGTCACTCGCTCCAGCGCTGCGGTTGCGGAAAAATACGAATTCACCGATCCATATCAAGCTGACAGCACCAAAAATCCAATCAATGAATGTCATTATCAAAGCCCCTTACTTTCTGTCTCTTTGACTAAAATATATAGAAACTTGGGATCTAATACAAATCGCAGCCCCAGTGTATAAAAGAAAACAGGCTTTCTTTCCTAATAATCGGAAAGAAAGCCTGTATTTTATTCGTCAGTCGTTGATAAATCAACCAACATTGCGGTAAACACGATGAAAATCGCCATTAATGATAATACCATTGTGAACATTTTCCTCAACTCCTTACCAAGTGATGAATCCTTTAGAACCAGGAGGTGCATTTTGAATCATGTCGCCGATCGGGATGGCATACGCGATGAAAATGAGTGCAAATGCAATGCCGATCCAGATATACCAATTCTCCAGAAACTTCGGTGTGTTTTCTTTATCGCTTTCCGCCAGTGGGAACTCGACGAAATCTTCCGGCCGTTCCGCTTTCGGCGACAGGAACATGGTCATGATGACGATATACATCAAGATCATTGCCGACAAGAACAGGATGCTGCCGCCGACTGCCATTGTGACGTGGTTCGTCAGGATGCCATCGAACCATTCCATTGCAGAGGGGTGGTTATTGTAATTTGAATAGGCAGTGCGTCGAGGCGCCCCTAACAGCCCCAGGATATGCTGAGAGGTCGACATCAGCAGCATGCCGATTGTCCAAGTGATGATTTGGACGAATCCAAGGCGTTGCATCGACTTCGTGAACTGGCGCCCAGTCAAGTATGGAATCAGCCAGAACGTCAAGCCCATGAACGTCATCGCTACCGGCGTGCCGACGGTGATGTGGAAATGGCCGACAATCCAAAGCGTGTTGTGGACGACTTCATTCAGCTGGAAGCTTGCATTGATGATACCCCCCGCACCGCCGGGGATGAAGAATGCCATCGCGATGAAAATCGACGTGAAACGGATATCTTTCCAAGGAAGCAGGCGGAACCAGCCGAACAAGCCCACCGCGCCTTTTTTGCGGCCTGAAATTTCAAAATTCGCAAACATGGTGAACGCTGTCATCAATGACGGCACGATGACCATGAATGTCAGAACGACTTGCAGAAATTTCCAGAAGTTCGAGATCCCTGGCTCAGTCAGCTGATGGTGGAAGCCGACCGGGATAGAAAAGAGAATGAACAGAAGGAATGACAGACGCGCCAGTGAATCACTGAATACTTTAACGCCAAGTAATTTCGGCACAATCAAATACCATGCCATGTAAGCCGGCAACAGCCAGAAATACACAAGCGGATGGCCAAAATACCAGAACAGGGAGCGGCTGAGTTCCACGTTGATCGTGTCAGTCCAGCCAAATGCCCAAGGAATGAATTGGAACAAGACGGCTGCTACGACGCCCAAGCAAGCGATGAGCCACATGACGATGGTCGTAATGGTCATGAATGCGAACAATGGGCTCAACTGCCCTTTGTTTTTGCGGCGCCAAACCATGTAATGCCCAATCAGCGCAAAACTGCTGATCCAAGTTCCGACGACGAAGAGTGCCAATCCTACATAAAACCAGCCGCTCGCTTTAAGCGGTGCGTAGAATGTATAAAGCACAGAAGCTTTGCCTGAAACGATCATCACTGTAGCCATGACCGTACCGAACAATGTCACCCAAAAGCCGACCCATGAGTACAAGCGCACTTTCGGTCCGAATGTGCCGATGCTTTTGCTCATGCCCGTTGTAAAGAATGCAAAAATGAAAAATGTCGTAAATATAAGTGCTAATAATACGCCATGGGCGGTCAAAATTTGATAATAATCCAGCCAAGCTGGCAATTGCAATGCGTCATTGCGGATAAACACCTGCAGCAGTCCAGCCAATGTCCCGATCAGGAAGGCCGCGTAAGCGACGCCGATATTCGCCAATGCGATTTTTCTGTCTTGTACAGCAATCATCTTAGTACACCTCTATTTCGCTGAACATCATGTGATGGCCCGTACCGCAGTATTCGTTGCAAAGAATCAAATACTTACCAGGTTTATCAAATGTGTAGGATTTCGTCGTAATTCGGCCGGGAACGACCATCATATTGACTTTTGTGTCGTCAATCGTAAAACTGTGGACCACGTCTGTGCTGGTCACTTTGAAAATTATTTCTTTGCCAGCCGGCACCTTCATTTCGGGTGCGTTATAGCCGAACGCCATTGCCACTATCGTCACTTGATAGGTATCGTCATCCAGCTGAGAAACACCTGGATTATCGAATGGCGCCGTTTCATTCACTTTTTCAGGGTCAATCGTATCCATTCCTCCTGAAGGGGTATGGTCATGGGAAAAGGCGCTGACGCCTACGATGCTCAAAAATACGATGAGCGTAGCAATCCCGAAAATAAGCCAAATTTTTTCGTACTTATGTAAATGCATGTCCATCTTCTCCTTTTTTCATCCGTTTATGCCGCTTGCCCAGCAACTTATCTTGCCACGTACATCATGTAGACAACGACCCACATCACAACGATGATGACGCCTACAAAAAACACACTCACTAATGTCCCTTTTAAATTCACATCTTGATGTTCATCGTATTTCTTGCTCATCCGCTCTCACCTCTTGTATTCGTCTCTTCTTTCAAGATTAAGGCTTTGGTCCCGAATACATTGTGATAAATATCACACCTAAGAGGTTTTTTATGTGCATTTTCATATTTTGGACAAAAAAACAAGCCGATCCGAGTAGGATTGACTTGTTCATAAATAGACAGTATATTCATATTGTTTCTATAGATACTCTTTTTCAATAGCCACTGTGCTGCGTACCGTATCGATCGGGCGCACCAATTTTTCAATTTGTTCGCGCTTCGCTTCCAGGAATGGCGGCAATGATAATTTTTCGCCCATCGTTTCATACGGCTCGTCGCCCATGAATCCTGGTCCATCAGTTGCCCACTCGAAAAGGATGCCCTGTGCCACGCGTGCGTACAGCGATTCGAAGAAGAAGCGGTCAACATAGCCAGATGTGTTGAACCCGAGTGTTTGCATACGGTCGATCCATTCTTTCAAGACATCGGTATCCGCTACCCGGAACGCTGCATGGTGGACGGTGCCAAAGCCTTGGCGGCCAGCCGGCAGCAATTTATTGTGTTCTACAATCACTTGCGCGCCGTTGCCTCCTTCGCCTACTTCGAAAAGGTGTAGCGATCCTTCTTTGGCGATTTCCCGCATCAGCATCGCCTTTTCCAGAACTTCTTTCAATTGTTCGAATTCTGCGATGCGGATGTGGATCGGCCCCAGCCCAGTGATGGCAAATTCAAGCGGAACTGGCCCATTCTGCCATGGAGTTCCCGCTGCTACTCCTTCGTTATGCTCATCAGAAATCAGCATGTATTGCTGATCGTCGAAATCCTTGAACGAAATCGTTTGTTTGCCGAAAACTTCCTGGATGCCTTTATGCTTCACTTCGTATTTATCAAACCGCTTGGCCCAGTAGACCAAAGCTTCATCCCCCGGGACACGGAAAGCTGTTTTGTAAATTTCGTTCGTACCATGCGTCCCTTTCTGTATACCCGGGAAATCGAAAAACGTCATGTCCGTGCCTGCTGAACCTTTGTCATCCGCGAAGAACAAATGATAAGTCTGAATGTCGTCTTGGTTCACTGTTTTTTTGACCAGGCGCATGCCCAGAACATAGGTGAAAAACTCATAATTCTTTTCGGCGCTGCTGGTGATTGCCGTTACATGATGGATCCCTTTTAATTCATTCATGAAAATCTCTCCTTTAAATAAAATATAGGTTAATATCTCGAATTCGAGATATATGATTAAAAAAAATGAGCTGAAATTAGCGAGTTAGGCTTGGTGACAATTCCTTCGAATAAATTATCTTTAATTCGAGATAATAATACCATGTAATTTCCAAAGCGTCAACAACTTGAATCCCAAAGCGAAAAAAGAAGAATCCAGAAACCCGGAATCTTCTTTTGCCTGTATCATTCAGCTATAGCAACTTCTTTATTTATTGCGAAGCGGCTGCAGCGCGTTTGTCCACGCATTGACTTGATCCAACATCACGCCGACCGTCTTTTCATGCACACTCGCCGGTTTGAACTCGTGCATTTTGACGAAATCAGTGAATAACGACATCGCCGGATGCGCACGCACACTCGCCACTTGCAGTTCAGCCAGAATGATTCGCAGCGATTCCGCCGCCCGGACGCCGCCTGAAGAACCATAGCTGACAATGCCGGCTGCCTTGTTATTCCATTCTATATACAAATAATCGATGGCATTTTTTAACGCTGATGTTACGCCATGGTTGTATTCTGGCGTAATGAACACATAGCCGTCCAGCTCCGCGATTTTCCGGGCCCAGGGAATCGCTTCAGGCGTTTTGTAATCCTGGCTATATGCAGCCGAAATCGGTTCTGCATACATCGGTAAATTAAATTCCTTCAAATCCACTATTTCGTACTCTGCATCTCCGCGCTTGTCTGCAATTTCTTTGACCCACTCCGCCACTTGCAGACTATTGCGCCCAGGACGTGTACTGCCAGTAATAATGCCGATTTTCGTCATTTAGCTGATGCCTCCTCAAATTGTGATTATGCTTCGATTTCGAGACTTTCACTCTTTGATGCACTTTCATCATAAGTGAAAAAATTGAGAGGTTCAACTGAAAAGACTGAATAGTTAAAAACGAGAGGTGTTATTCTTTTTTAACTTAGGCTATTTTAATGTGAATCCAAAAAAACCAAGAATGCTTATGCATTCTTGGGGAAAATGATACGTCGGGTGTAGGAAAAGCCTTGCTGCAAGTAAGCTTCTCTCCGCCGCTTAAACTCATGAACAAACCTTTTTTATTACCGGAAAACATTAAAAAAGATTACCAGCGGCTCCGTCTTCTTCTATATAAAAGCAAACTCTATATTTCCAAGCCTTCTTCCACTCCAGAATCTGCGAAATCTTCTTTCGCATCCATTCGATAGCTGATAAATGCCAAGCCCGAAGCGATCAATGCGCTTAAACCGCCGACCCATGACAGATGGACATAGCCGCCATTTGCGACCACGTATCCGCCAAGTGTAGCACCCAGCGCAATGCCGATATTAACAGCTACTGGAGTTAAAGATGAGGCAAAATCTTTGGCCCCAGGTGAATACACCGTTGCCAAGTTCATTAAATACATTTGAATCGTTGCATTCATTGCATAAATCATGACCGCCATTGCCATCAGGCTGACGAGCCCGGCAAGCGTGGATCCCATTGTAAAGTATAAAGAACCCAATATAACCGCTTGGACAATAAACACATAGCGAAGCTTGCTTACACCATTATGGCTGGCGATTTTTCCGGCCAGTATATTACTGAAAATAGAAAATGCACCATATGCCAATAAAATCACGCTCACATAGCTCGTCGCAATCCCGAGACCTTCTTCCAGTATCGGAGTGATATACGTATAAATCGTATAGGTACCAGCAATTGAAAATGTCGGGATAAAGAATGCCAGAATCATCCGCGGATTAGCCAGCAAGCTCAGCTGTTCTTTGGCCGATCCTTTTTGCACTTTCAGTTTTCTCGGCAGGATAAAGATTGCCATGATCAAACTAATGACCCCTAAAAGCGTCGTGAACCAGAACGTCAGCTGCCAATTGCCCAGCTGCCCGATAAGCGTGCCTAAAGGGACGCCAATGACATTGGAAATCGTGAATCCGGCAAAAATCAAAGCGATGATGGACCCTTTCTTGCTTTCCGGCATGATGTCGCTGGCAATACTCATCGACAGCGCAACCAATACACCACTGACGACAGCCGTAATAACACGAGACAAGATCAAAAGCTCATAAGTGCTGGATAAAGCGCTGATGACATTGCCGATAATGAACAAAGAAATCAAAATCAGCATCAGCGGATATTTCGGGAAGCGGCTGACGTACACCGTCACTATAGGCGTCCCGATTGCATAAGCGATGGCAAAGCCGGATACCAAGGTGCCCGCCACAGCAAGGCTGATATTTAAGTCTGACGAAACTTCAGTCAGAAGGCCGACGATTACAAATTCACTCGTCCCCATGACAAATGTTAAAAGTGTTAATGTAAAAGCTAAAATTTTCTGTTTCGTGCTTAACGATTCTTTCTTTACTGCTGCGTCCATGAAAAACTCACTCCTATTTCTTCTTT
>DATISS010000036.1:0-8441 GCA_035468565.1 Planococcus sp. (in: firmicutes) | reverse complement strand
CACTGAAGCGGTTCATCTCCTCCCTCCCCCGAACCGATTCGCCCATGCCCCCA
Organism: Planococcus sp. (in: firmicutes); assembly: GCA_035468565.1. GTDB lineage: Bacteria > Bacillota > Bacilli > Bacillales_A > Planococcaceae > Planococcus. Next base: position 8,388 of record DATISS010000036.1, on the reverse strand, counting down.
GAAGAAATGGCCCGCATCGGCCAGCTTCTCATTGATCGCCACAGACCTTTCTCCAAGAAGAATTTTCAGGAATGGTATCGATTTTCGATTGCTGATCTTAAAAAAGGCGTGTTGTGCAGCGTTTGCGGATCGTGCTGCTCGAAGCCAAGTCAGCGGGTGTTTTTTTGTGACTTCTGCAAATTACCGGCCGGAGACGGCTACGCGCGGGCACTTGCTGACTGGTTCGACTTTGTCGCGCCCGAAATTTCCAGCGCGCAATGCCGCGAGTTTTTGGGATTGAAGGATAAGTATGCGGTGCGTTATTTGATGGACAAGATGGGAGTATCGCGGCGCGGCAACGCCCGCGGGGTTCGTTATTATCGGGAGTGATGGAGTTTGTTGGGGTTTGGTGTGAGTTTCACCTTTCTCCCTTTGAATTCCCACATACTCGGGTGAGCTACTGAAAAAGATCTTAGATGGTTAAGGCATTCGCCTGGGCGAATGCCTTTTTTGTCGCTTTTCGCTGGAGGCGAAAAGCTGCCATATGGGTTTTGATGGGTTGGACTTGGCTTGCTTGGTGTGTGAGTTTCACCTTTTTTGCTGCGAGTTCCCACTTTTGATGCGTGAGTTCCCACATATTCTCCTCGAGTTTCACCTTTCTCCCCTTGAGTTTCCACTTACTCCATAAAATAGGGGCCTTCGCTTGTGCGAATGCCCCACTCTTCTTATATTTTATTTCAAAATGCTTGTTCCTTTGTTGCCGGCTTCGTCGGTGACGGTGAGGGTGATGCTGTCGGTGCCTTCGGTGAAGCCGGGCAGCGGGAAGGCGAAGGCGCCGGTTTGGTCGAGTGTGACTGGTACGGCGTCGCCTTGCCCATTAAGTTGGTAGCTGGCGTGCAGTTTTGAGTTAAGGTCGTATGGCAGTTCGAAACGGATCAGTTCTTTGTTGTAGTCGATGTATTTGTCGATGACGCGTCCGACTGCTTTGCCGGCGAGGACGGAGCCGGATATTTTCGGCTTGGTCGTTTTGACGATGACGGGAACGATGTAATCGTATTGGTAGTTCCAGTCATCGCCGAGCGGCTCGGACATAAAATGCAGTTGGTACATGCTGTCCGGGATTTTCTTCAATGGCTCGCCGTTCCACGGGCGGTACAGGCCAAGCAGCGGCATCTTATAGGCACCGGCTGCAAGCGTGTCGCTGGCGTGGATATAGCCGATAAAGCCGTTGACGAATGCGCCGCTCCTCGGGTTGACGAGGTCGTATAATTCGATCGTATTTTTGCCGACCGGGCCTGTCAGATTGAATTTGATTACTGCGGAGTCGTTGATGCCGTCGTTATTGAACGACAGATCGTCTTCGGAAATCGAGAAATTCTGGACTTCGGCGATTGGTACAGGGCTGAAATCCGCAGCGAACGGCAACGATACGTCATAGTTCGGACCTTTAATGTGCACATAGCCGAGGATTTCATCGCCGAGGACGGCGCCTTGCTGTTTAGAAGCCTTCAGTGTGACATTAAGGACTTGTTCGCCTTTCAATGTGAACGACGGTTTGTCGACGGTCACTTTGGCATTGCCGAAGGTCTTTTTCGTGTCGACGGTCACTTTCAGCGCACCGCCTTTGCCGGTGATGTCCTTGACGATGATTTTCTTCGTCACGGAGATATTGCTTTTATTCAACGGCTGGTGGCCGAATGTGATGGTGCCTTTGATATTGTCAACGACGGTGCCGGTGCCATTCAACACCGCTTTGTCATGCGAATAGGCGAGGAATTGCGGACGTGCCGCATCGTAAGCCTGCACCCGGCCTGCTCCTTGCGCAAAAACATCATACGCTTTGGTGTCGAGGATCTTCGCTGAATTGGATAATGCAACTTTCACATCGAACGGCTGCCAATCGGGATGCGCCTGCAGGATGAGCGCCGCGACTCCGGTGATGTGCGGCGTCGCCATTGATGTACCGGATTGGCGGACATAAGCTTCGCTGTAATCGGCTTGCGGGAAGTCCGCTTTGTACATCGGTTTCGCGGACATGATGCTCGTGCCCGGTGCGATGATGTCCGGCTTGATGTCGAAGTTCGGCGATGACGGACCGCTCGCGCTATAGTCGGCGATGGCGTCGCCTTTCGTTTTCGTCATCGACAAGCCGCTGAACGATACCGTGCCTTTTGACACAAGCAGTTGCTGGCGGATTGCTTCGCCGTCCGTCTGCGACAAATCGAATGCAGGAATATAATCGAAAGAGTCGCCGAGGAAAAAGCCGGTCGGTTCTGGCGCGAGTTCGGCGCCGCGGATGTTGTGGATCAATACCGCTTTCGCTCCCGCTGCTTTGGCGAATTTAACCTTGTCATGAAAGTCGATGGCGCCTGCTGATACGACGACCACTTTGCCTTTGACGCTCAGCTTGCTGTAATCAATCTTTTCGCCGGCATTCGGCACGCCAACCACTTCATATGTGCCGGTTAATTGCTTTGCCGGGTCTTCATCGGTTTCTGTCGCCATCAGCTTAAGTTTTTTATTGAGCGCAAAGTTTCCGACACCCAGTTTTACGGTGCCGCTGAAGCGCTCTTCCGGAATCGTGCTGCTGCCGACGGTGACGGCTAAGCGTGACGTGCCGGGGCTGGTAACGCTGCCGCGGTACAGGCCGTTATTGCCGGCTGCGGTAATGGCGAGCGTGCCAGCGAACATGGCGTTATTGAGCGCGAACGATTCGGCTCTCGCTTCTGAATTGCTGATGCTGGCGATTGACAAGTTGATGATGTCGAGATCCTGCCGCACCGCTTCTTCGACTCCTGCGATGATCCACGATTGCGAACCCATGCCGTAAGCGCCGAGCACGCGGTATGCATAAAGCTCCACTTTCGGCGCGATGCCTTTAAAGCCGAATGTGTTGGCGCCGCCCGCGGCAATTGTGCCCGCTACGTGCGTGCCGTGTGACGTGGCAAATGGCATGCCCCATCCAGTGTCTGTCGGCACATCGCTGGCGCGGTCAGACGGCTTTGTTTCAGAAGCGTCATCGTCAGCGCGCGCTTTTGTGTAATACGGCGAATGCGGCACGAAATTGCGGCCGCCTTTGTAGACACCCGCGAATTCCGGATGGTCGGCATCGATGCCGGTATCTAAGACGCCGACTTTGACGCCTTGGCCTTCTATGCCTTCCGCCCACAAGCGGTCGACTCCGAGGAACGATGTGCTCTTAGAAAATGCTGCTGAGAATTTTTGGTCCTGTTCGGTGGATGCCACCGCGCGCATCTGGACATCCGGCTCGACAAACGCGACTCCTTCGATTTCCAACAGCTTCGCAAGGTCTGCCGCTTTTACTTGTGCGGAAAAGCCGTTGAGGACTTGCGTGTAGGAATAGCCTTCCTCATAGGTGATGCCGGTTTTCACCATTGCTGTTTTGGCGGTCTTCTGCTGGCTGACGATGGCTGCTTCGATCTTGCCCACCTGCGCGGTTGTCACGCGGTCGCCTTTCAGCGAACTTGCACCAATTTCCAAGCCCACCGGCTTTTTCGAGAGATGGACGATGACGGCGACTTGCTGGCTGCCGGACAACCCTTCCAGGTCGGGATGCAGATGCGGTTCGCTTTGCAGCACATTGGTCTGTTCGGCGATTGCCGCCCGCATGTCGAAATCGCCCGCTGTCGGCGCTTTGACAGGAGGTGCGGATAACGCCGCTGCGGGCCATAATGCTACCACTAACAGGAAGATAAGAAAGATACTGAATAACTGCTTGAACCCATGTTTTTTCATCGAAAAACTCCTCCTTTTGTTCGCTATGTAATTATCTGAATTTTAACACATTTATGATAATGTTTGTTGAAAATACTGGAAATGTACGAGAAAATTATTATTTTTTATGAGTTTGATAGGATGGCTGATATTCCGCAATACAGCTACGCTTGCCGCGGGCGAGCGCTGAGCCGCTTCGTCGCTGCGCTCCTGCAGGGTCTCAGCTGTCTCGCTTTCCCGCAGGCGTCTCCGCTGCATTGCTCCATATCAGTTATTTTAATAATGGCATCCATTTTCTATTCATTAATTCTAGAAGCTGATTAGTGCTAAGCGTCTTTTGGGTCTAGCTTCTATTTTGGTTAGCACATTATTTCCCGGGAAATTCTCTTTTCTTTTTGCGAGTTCCTTCTATATAGATAGATATTTACTGAATACATAAGTCGAACTAAATATTTTAGTAATGGATACTCTACAAAATAACAGATCCAAGTAAGCTTATTGCTTATCAAAGTGCTTATCTAGCGAAGGCGCGGCCAAGGGCTAGGCGAAGCAATGAGACGGGTGTTCTTCCCGGCTAATTGCGGGAGTCAAGGAGGTGCCAAATACTTTTGGTACCTCCTTTGCGACGAGCTTGCGCAGGAGCAATCGTCTTTGCTCTGCCCAAAGCGAACTGAGCGGTGTTAAAGAAGTTTCCTCTATTTAAATAATCTCTTTTTTCTGAACTGCCTTTTTATCGCATTCCTGCAATGAAATGGCTTATAATGAGAAATTGACATGACTTCCTTGCCTGTTCGTTCTATAATTGACAGGACTATGATAAAGGGGCTTTTTTGTAATGACTTCTAAAATATTGATAATTGTTCCGGCGTATAACGAGGAACAGGCAATTGTCGGCACGGTCCAGCAATTGCAACAGTTTGATGAATATGATTATGTTGTGGTGAATGACGGTTCTACAGACCGCACAAAACAGATACTTGAAGAAAACAACTTTTCGCACGTGACGCTTCCTGTAAACCTTGGAATCGGCGGTGCTGTACAGACGGGTTATCGCTTTGCTGAGCACAACGGCTACGATTACGCCATCCAGCTTGATGCTGACGGCCAGCATGACCCGGAAGATTTGCGCCATTTAGTGGCGGAGATGAAAAAGCGCAATGTCGATATGCTGATCGGCTCGCGTTTTCTTGAAAAATCGAATTACAAAGGCAGTTTGACGCGCCGTACTGGCATCCTGTATTTTAATTATTTGCTGCGCTTGATTGCCGGGGTCAATATTATGGACCCGACATCCGGCTACCGCATCGTCAACCGCCGCGTGATTGAATGGTTCGCAGAGGATTATCCGGTCGATTACCCGGAAGTCGAAGTGATTGTAAAACTTGCGCGCAAAGGCTACACCATCGAAGAGACAAAAGTCGAGATGAATGCCCGCCAAGGAGGGACCTCGTCAATTACCGCTGTCAAGTCGGTTTATTATATGTCGAAGGTAACTTTTTTCTCGCTGATTCGTTCGTATTTATAGGAAGGGGCTTTTTTGAAAAATGGATACTATACATCTCATCGTCCTCGCTGCCGCGCTGTTCTTTTTTGCAGTAGTTGTGGCAATGACGGCTAAAAATAAATTGACCGACCAGTACGCGTTCATGTGGCTATTGTTTTCAGGCATCGGCCTCGGCATGGCGATCGCTTTGCCTTATTTGAATCGCCTGGCCGTAACAATCGGAATCGCTTATATGCCATCGCTCATTTTCCTGCTGGCATTTCTCCTCATCTTGAGCTTATTGATCTATCACACCGCGCTGCTGTCGAAGCAAGAGCGCCGCGTCCGCATTTTGGTGCAGGAAGTCGCTTTTTTACAGCGCCAAATAAAGCATCTCGGAAAAGAGGAAAATTAAGTTATGAATGTTACTCACCTATTATTGGTTTTAGCCAATACGCTGATCTTAGTGGCCGGCCAGTTTCTATGGAAAGTCGGCATGGAAAAACAGACGGATGCGTTTTCTTCTGTGCTTTCTGTCGTAAAATTATTTTTCTCGCCCTTTATCCTTACAGGCTTGTCGATGTACGGCGTTGCCACTGTCCTGTGGCTGTTCATCTTGACGAAAGTTCCGCTCAGCGTCGCTTATCCGCTGCAGTCAAGCGCGTATGTTATCGCGGTTATCGGCGCCTTCTTCATCTTCGGTGAATCCATTACGGTTTGGAAAATTGCCGGCGTGTGCTTTATCATGCTCGGCGTCTCGATCATCGGCCTCAGCGAAATGCGCTGAGGGCTTGCGGCCGCATTTTAAAATTTCATACATTAAAGGAGTTTCACTGTGATATTTAACTCGTTTGAATTCATCTTTTTGTTCCTGCCTGTTGTCTGGCTGCTGTTCATCTTGCTCGGCCGCATACATATTCCGTTCGCCAAGACGTGGCTCCTTGCAGCTTCGTTATTTTTTTATGGCTATTGGAACCCGGCTTATTTGCCGCTGATCTTGATCTCGATGCTCGCCAACTACGCAATCGGCGTGTTTTTGGGAAAAAACAAAGCGAAGCGCTACCGGAAAGCCATCCTGGCGACCGGGATTGTCTTCAATGTCCTGCTGCTCGGCTATTTCATGTACTTTAATGTCTTCGTCGAAAACATCAACACCGTTTTCGGGTCTGATATTGTGCTGAAGGAAATCTTGCTGCCGCTGGCGATTTCGTTTTATACGTTCCAGCAGATTGCTTATCTTGTCGATTCATACCGTATGGAAACGACTGAATACAATTTTCTGAACTACGGCTTGTTCGTCACATTTTTCCCGCAGCTTATTGCGGGGCCGATTGTCCACCACGGACAGGTGATGTCGCAGTTCAGCGACAAGAAAACGTACCGCATCAATTTTGAGCATATTTCGCAGGGCCTGTTGATTTTCTCGATCGGCTTGTTCAAGAAAGTCGCGATCGCTGACACGTTCGCCGAATGGGCGAATGCCGGCTATGCCGACGTTGGCGGGCTGACGTTCTTTGATAGCTGGTTCACAACGCTGGCCTATACTTTGCAGCTTTATTTCGATTTCAGCGGCTATTCCGATATGGCGATCGGCTTGGCGCTGCTCTTCAACATCCGCCTGCCGCTGAATTTCAACTCACCGTATAAAGCGCGCGATATCCAGGATTTCTGGCGCCGCTGGCATATTACGCTGTCGCATTTCTTGACGGCCTATATCTATATCCCGCTCGGCGGGAACCGAAAAGGCAAAGTGCGTACATACATCAACATTTTCATCATCTTCCTGGTGTCGGGCATCTGGCATGGCGCCGGTTGGACATTCCTCATCTGGGGCGCGATGCACGGTTTCGCAAGCATCATCTGCCGCTACTGGAAACTGGCCGGCTTCAAGATGAATTCGGTCCTGGCTTGGGTTGTGACATTCCTGTTCGTCCACTTTGCGTGGGTGTTTTTCCGTGCATTGAGCTTGGCGGATGCGATTGCCGTGCTGAAAGCGATGTTCGGCTTTAACGGCGTCCTCCTCCCTGGCGGATTGGCGCGCGTCTTCACGGACCTGGATGAATCTTGGTTCACGAGCTTTCCGTTCCAAGCGCATTCCATTGAACTCGTAGCGACGCTTGCCATCGGCCTGATGATTGCGTGGTTTGCGAAAAACTCGACCGAAATCATGTACGAAACGAAACGGAACTTAGCCATGGCTGTGTTTGCAGCAGCGCTGCTGTTCTACAGCGTCATGCAGCTGCAGCAAGTGAGCGAGTTCCTGTACTTCAATTTCTAGGAGGAGATCCCATGAGCGATAAATCATATGCCCTTACCGTCATGGCGATTTTCGCCTTTTTGACGGCTGCGGTTGCCGGATTCAATTACTGGATCGACCCGCTATGGCATTACAGCCATGCGCATGAATTCAACGACGTCCAGGTGGTGACCGATGAGCGCGAACAAAAGACCGCGAATCAGCTTTACGTACCGAAGACGGCGGATACGCTGTTGATCGGCTCGAGCCGCAGCACGTATATCCACACGGACGCATTTTCAGACTGGGACGTCTATAATTACTCGGTCGCGAATTTGTCGATGCGTGAATACTTGACGATGATGGATTTCGCGTTCGAAGAAAACCCGGATTACGAACGTGTCGTCCTCGGCGTCGATTTCTTCAAATCGAGCACGCAGGAAGCGGAAGCGCCGCGGTCCATATTGAACCATGTGACGCGCGTGACGGAGCCTTTCTACCGCAGCAAGAATTTATTGTCATTCGATTTGCTGAAGACGTCCTATGAAAACTTCCAGCTGTCGCGCGAAGACGCGATCACGGAAGACAGGCTGTACAACCGTGAAGGCAATGCGTTCGCTTTGCGCTTGAGCGAAGAAGAGACGCTGCAGGAGACCGAAAGCAAAATCCAAAGATTCGAATCGACGTTCTACGGCGAGCGCTACACGTATTTCCCGAGATACAAGGAAATCATGACGCTGGTGCGCGATGCGCATCCGGAAGCGGAGAAAGTCGTCTACACCACGCCGATTTCAAGTGAATTGTTCAAGTCGCTTGCGTCGACCGGCTTGTACGATGAGTACGAAACGTGGCTGCGCGATTTGGTGGATGTCTACGGCGGCGTGTGGAACTTTATGTATCCGAACGCAGTGACGAATGACATCACGAATTATTTTGACGGGCACCATTTTTATCC
>DATISS010000035.1:0-43658 GCA_035468565.1 Planococcus sp. (in: firmicutes) | reverse complement strand
AGGAGGTAAGGAGATGGGTTTTTGGTATTTTTTGATTTTGTTCGTAGGACTGGTTTGATTGTTTATAGGAATATTTAAGAAAAAGAATTACTCGTCTCCAAGAAAACTTACGTTAGTAGTAACAGGATTAATCTGCATATCATTCGCACTCTTCATGTTTTCACCAGGAAGTGCAGAAGTGATTGCCGATTTACTTAATTTAAACTAGCGAGTTATTTAACTTTACTAAGATAGTAACAAAAGTTTACATATCATCACTTATCAGAAGTTAACGCACATAATTCCTCCCCAACAATCTCTTAATGAGCGTTGGGGGGCTATTCATATAACAATGCGCATTAACCAAATACAAAGGGTTAGATATACTTGTTCAAGCCTCGATATACATCCACGATGTCATTGAGTTGGATCCGCACCAAACCGCTCGATGAAGGGGCGACAAACTCGAGCGTTCCTGGAACGACTGGATCTTTTTGAACTCCCCAATCGATTTTGCGCTTGTGGCTGAACTCTTTGTAGACACCTTTGCCGACAAAGCACACAGCATTGGGCCGGTACACTTCGATTTTCTCACGCAGCAAGGCGGCGCCTTTTTTGTATTCTTCTTTTGAAATCTCCGCGGCTTCCCGGGTTGGCCGCTCGACGATATTCGTCAGGCCAAAGCCAAGTTCGAGCAGTTCCCGGGTTTCATAAGGCGCGAACTTCCTCGGCGTCAATCCAGCTTCATGGAGGATTTTCCAGAAGCGGTTGTTCGGGTTCGCGTAATGATAGCCGGTCTCCGACGAGCGGATGCTCGGGTTAAAGCCGACAAAGAGGATTTTCAATCCCGCCTGTAAGTGATCGGGGATGGGTTCTAGGTGCATAATGGAGGACCTCCTCATTTTTTTCTTGGTGCAGCAGTACAAGATCCCTGTCCAAATAAGTATATGGCACTGGGTAAGAGAAGCAAACGGAAACACCCGGCAGCCCTTCGCTTGCAAATAGTACTATAACCGCCATAGCAAAAGAAGCGACACTCCATAATCCAAATTTCAAGAGCGCGATATGAAAAGCCTTTCGCTTCTGCGAAAGGCTCCCACGATTGAAAAGAAGGTATTCTGCCTTGGCAGAATGCCAGCATCTGTGATTTCAAGGAGAAAGTTTGCCTGTTAACAGGCGTTGATCGATCGTTGACCTGTGTGGTACCGGTGTTATCCCATGTTGCTACGAAGTTAACATGTGTAGCTCGAACTTTAACGTGTGTTGCTGAAAAGTTAATCGGTGTTCGCAGTTTTCTGCCTGATTCCGTTCAGATTCCAGCTTGTGATATTCAAAGCCGCCAATAATCTGTAGAATGGAGACAAAGCAATCTGGACAACGAAAGGGGCACGATTCTGTGACGCAAAAATTTCCGTTTTCAAAAGATATCAACCTGGCCTTCAAAAACGATCCGCCCGGCCAATGGCTGTTGACGCTGCCTGAGGGCTGCATCCGATTGAGTTCGGGCTATCCGGAGCCGAAGTTAGTACCGGCCGAGGCTATAAAATCTGCAACCATCAGGCTGCTCGATGAAGAACAGGATTTGCCGTTGCAATACATCGGCAGCCCGCGGATTCCACAATTAAAAGAAGCCATTCGACAGCGGATGGTGCAGCGGGGCGTGGAGCTGACGGACGAAGAATTGCTCGTGACTTCCGGCGCGTGCCAAGCGATTGACCTGGTGTCACGTGTTTTATTGGACGACAAGGCGCTAGTCGCGCTAGAGTCGCCGACTTATATGGAAGCGTTGGAAGTATTCCGGAATTACACGGAGCATTTTATGAATGTTCCGGTCGACGGGCAAGGCATGGATACCGCAAGGTTGGCTGAAATGCTGGCGAACCGCAAACGCGAGGGGCTTACGCTGCCGCGCATCCTTTACACGATCCCAACCTCGCAGAATCCGACAGGCACGACGTTGACGCCAGAACGCCGGCGCCATCTGCTGGAGCTTGCCGAAGAATTCGACTTTCTCATCCTGGAGGACGATGCATACGGCGAACTGTCTTTTGCGGAGAAGCCGGAATTGCTGAAAGCAATGGACGGTAGCAACAACCGGGTAATCCATATTGGATCGCTGTCAAAAGTCGTCGCGCCGGGCATGCGCATCGGTTGGGTAGCGGGCGGCGAAGAACTAATCAGCACATTGGGCTGGTTCAAGAAAGACCTTAACCACCCATTCGCACAGTCGGTAATGGCGTCGTTCCTCGAAAGCATTGATTTCGATGCGCATTTAGAGTCGCTGACGGACGCGTACAAAGCGAAAAGCACGGCGATGATCAAGGCGATGGAGCAATTCATGCCACCGACAGTCACGTGGTACGCACCGGGCGGCGGCTATTTCATGTGGCTCCAGCTGCCGGGTATCGATACGGCGGAAATGCTGCCGCATGCATTGGAAGCCGGAGTATCGTATGTGCCCGGCAAGCATTTCCATTTGGACCAGGGGCGCTGCGAATACTTGCGGCTTTCCTTCAGCTACGCCGACGCGGCAACGATTGTCGAAGGCGTCCGGAAACTGGCGGAAGTAGTCGGCGCCAACTTGCCGCAGCCAGAACAAGAAGGCGAATAAAACCGCCGTATTTTTAACTGAACAGTGGCAACACAAAAAGAGAGAGATCCTCAACGGATCCCTCTCTTTGCTGCATCTTCAGTCCTTCATTTCCTTGTGCGTGAACGGACATTTGCCTTGGATCGGCTCGCTGTCGTCGCCGATGAAAAACTGCTTCCATTCGTTATGCGTCGGGTCACCGAAATGGCTGATGTCCGGATGCGTCGGTAAATGATCCCAAGCTTCAACACGCGTGCGGACTTTGTCTCGCGACATAACGCCACCTTTTTCCGTCCCTTTCAAGCCCTCGAAAATGCGGCGCGGCTGGAAGCCCAGCACCATTGCATTGCCGAGATGGCGTGTCTTGCGCTGTTTATAGGCCGGGGTGTTGCCGAATACGAAAATCGGTTCGCCGTCGAACGTGAAGTCCCATAAATAATGGTCCGGATCGCGCGGTGCTTCAAGGGGCCATTCGGTTTTGTCGACGTCGTGCATATACTGCAGCAAGTCCCAGAATTGCTTGCGGTAATCTTCAATCGACCCTTCCTTTTCGAAAGGTTCCACAAAGACGAACAAGCCGTGGCGCTTGTGTTTCGGGTCATCGAACAGCTCCAGGAAACTGGAAACCGCGGCCGGCAAATTGCTCCAATCATCCTGCGTCACATACGCATAGCGGAGTTCGCCTTTCAATTCGCCGCTCATCCCGAAATAGCAGGGGAAGGTCTTGTCCGTGACTGTATTGTGAAAAGTCTGGTATTCGTTCAGCAGCCATTCCGGCAGATCGGTGCGGGTCTGGAAATCCTCTTTGGTCAATAAAGCACGTGTTGTAAAGTTCACTGAAATTCCTCCAATTAAGTAAATAACTCTCTCTAAGGGAATTTCCCTGCCGGCGCATAGATGAAACTAGGGCAATCGCTTTATTTGTTCAAATGGAGTTACTTGTTATTCCACTACGTACTCATTCTCAGCCGGATAAGCAGGGCCTTGCTGCGGCGTGAACCAGGCTTCAATCTTATAAGTGCCGGGCTCAAGGTCGAGCGGCGGGACCTCCAGCTCATAACTTAATTCGCCACCGGCTTCCGCTGTTTCCTCGCCGAGCACTTGGGCATATGCGCTGACTGAAGAAAGCAGGAATACTTGTTCATCTTTTTCGTTGTAAAGCGCGAAATCAAAGCGTTGGCTGCTTGTGAAGTTGAACGTTACCGCTTCATCTGTGCCGTTCTTCAACGTATAGCGGTAGCCAATATCGGATTTTTCGAGTGTTGCTGTCATTTCGCCTTCATTGCCTCCTTCTGAGTTGCTGCCGTTTGTGTTGTCCTCTGGTGTGCCGCAAGCGCCAAGCAAAAGTGCAAGCACTGCGAGCAGTATAACCGTCCATGTCCGCATGGTTCTCTCTCCTTATAAAGCGATTTACAATATAGACTGTCGAATGTGGATAAAAGTTACAATGGTGTCCAGAAACAGCAAATTACCATTGAGTCTGCGCCTGCATTATACTAATCTTACTTACTAAAGGAGGCAGACGCTATGCCCACGATTGCAAAAGATTTTAAAGAGGCATTGATCTCAAAAGTGAAATGCCTATCCACCAGTTCGCTGTATTTGCTAAAATACATGGCGATTGTCCTGGTGCCGCTGTACATCATCTATTTGTTTCTGAATTAACGTTAAGAGGTAAGAAAGGCGATTCCGTGGTGAGCGGAATCGCCTTTCTTTTTTGATGGATGCGCCTCAGGTAATCGACGCTTCGTAAATGGTTTGAATGGAATCCGCGATGGATGCGTTGAACTCGTCTTCGGATTGGCTAGCGCTGACGCCTTCGGACAAGCCGCGTGAAAAGCTGGCGATCAGGCCGTTATTGGCGGCCAATTTTTCGTTGGCTTCTTTGCGCGGGTAGCCGCCGGAAAGTGCAACAACCCGGACGACGCGAGGGTGATCGATCAGTTCTTTATAAAAATTATTGACGGTCGGAATCGTCAGTTTCAGCATGACGTTTTCTTCTTCACCAAGTGAATCGAGAAGGTTCAGGAGTTCCTGCTTCAACAATTCCTCGGATTTTGCTTTGTCTGTGCTGTGGATATCAACTTCCGGTTCGATGATCGGCACAAGGCCGGCAGCCATAATCCCTTTGGCCACTTCGAATTGTTGTTCGACGACTTTACGGATGCCCGCGGGATTCGGTTCTTTGATGACGGAACGCATCTTCGTGCCAAAAATATGGCGTTCGTTTGCCCGCTGCAGCAGTTCATCGAGATTCGGAATCGGCTTCATCAATTGCACGCCGTCTTCCTCGTCATCGAGGCCTTTATCGACTTTCAGGAAGGGCACAACACCTTTTTCTTCCCATAAGTAATCCGCTGTATACTTGCCTTCGACTTTACGGTCCATTGTCTGCTCGAAAAGGATCGCACCCAAGATCGACTCGGAATTAAAGGAAGGGGCGGTCATGACCCGCGTCCGCATTTCATGGATCAAGTCGTACATTTCATCTTCATTGGAATATTGGTCTTCTGAAACTCCGTAAAGCTTCAGCGCTTTTGGTGTACTGCCGCCGCTTTGGTCGAGTGCAGCCACAAAGCCTTTTTCGTTTTTCACGCGGTCGAATTGTTGTTGATTCATTGTCCCAGCTCCTTAGATAAATTTTATGATGAAAATTTAAACTAACAGAAAGCCTTTCACTGAATAGTTTAACAATTAATGACGGATTATACAAAATAATTCTGAAAGCTGTTATATACTAACCGCAATGGCTCCTCATATACTGCCAATAAACATGCAGCTTGGATTAAAAGTTGAACGTTACACCGGTCAATTGTTCTGAAACGTCCCAGAGTTTTTTGGAAACGGCTTTATTAGACGCGGCTGGATGCGGCGTGTCGATAGCAGGGTAGCCTTTGCGCTGCCCTTTGCCATCGGGGCCGATATATTCGCCGCCTTCTAAGGCAGGGGACGTAGCCGCATAAATTGTCGGCAATGCGCCCATGTCTGCAGGCTGTAGGAATTTATACAAAATCCCTTTCAGGAAGCCCGGCGCATCTTTGCCGCCGAACTTGAACAGGTTGGTCGCGGAGATGCCGGGATGGCAAGCGATGCTGATTGTTGGCTGACCGTGCTGTTTCAAGCGCTCGTCGAGTTCTTGCGCAAACATCAGGTTTGCAAGCTTGCTTTGGCCGTAAAATTTCATCGCCTTATAGCCGTTTGCGCCATCAAGGTTGTCGAAGAAAATATCAGCGCCTTTATGGGCGAGGCTGCTGACGGTGACAACGCGCGAATTCGGGGTAGCTGAAAGCTGCGGCAGCAAATGTCCTGTCAATGCAAAATGGCCGAGGTGATTGCTGCCGAATTGCAGCTCGAAGCCGTCTTTCGTTTTGGCATAAGGCGGTGTCATGACACCGGCGTTGTTGATCAGCAGGTCGAGCGAAGGGAACTTTTCCTGATAGCGTTCAGCGAAAAAGCGGATGCTGTCGAGGTCTGCCAAATCGAGTTCCATGACTTCAATTTCGGCATGGGGATTATCTCTTTTGAGCAAATCGGACGCCGACTGGCCTTTCTCTATATTGCGCACTGCCATGATGATGCGTGCACCTTGTTCGGCAAAGGCGTTTGCCGTTTCGAGACCGATGCCGCTGTTCGCGCCGGTAATGATGGCCGTTTTTCCATACAATGAATGTTGTTCCATGATATCAGCTCCTGAATAGGTAGAAAGATTTCCTTAAACGTATCATTAGTTTAAGGCAGGAACAAACAGAACGGCTTTTGCTTAAGCGTCACGCTGCAGGCTTTTTGCAGGAATTTTTTGTCCGCGGCACAAAAAAGGCCACCGCAACTTTTACGGCAGCCTGGCTTCGATATGGATTTATCCTACTTTGAAAAATCAAACGCCACTCCAGTCAATTGTTCGGACACATTCCATAGTCTTTCGGCAACTGCTTCATCCAATGCTGAAGGGTGGGGCAATTCCAAGGCAGGGAATCCTTTTTTTGCGCCTTTACCGTCGGGGCCGATGTACTCGCCTCCAGTCAATTCTTCACTGGCAGCTGCGCAGACAGTCGCGAGAGCGCCCATGTGCGGTGGCTGCAAGAACCGGTTGGCGTAATTCCGCAATGCTTTCGGTGCGTCCCATTTGCCGACTTTGAAGATATTGGTTGCAGAAATTCCCGGATGGCAGGCAACGCTGATGGTTTGGAATCCATTGCGCTTGAGCCGCTTGTCGAGTTCCATTGCGAACAGCATATTGGCAAGCTTACTTTGGTTGTAGAACTTTTTCGCTTTATAGCCTTTGGAGCCATCGAGGTTGTCGAAATCGATCGTGCCACGATTGTGGGCGAGGCTGCCGATGGTGACGATGCGCGAGCCTGGTGATATCTCAAGAAGTGGCAGCAAATGTCCAGCCAATGCAAAATGGCCGAGGTGGTTGCCGCCGAACTGCAGCTCAAAGCCGTCTTTCGTTTTTGTATAGGGCGGCATCATGACGCCTGCATTATTGATCAGCAAGTCGAGCGAAGACAGCCGGCTCTTGATTTGTTCGCTGAAAAAGCGGATGTTTTCCAAGTCTGCGACATCTAGGTGCATTACTTCGATTTTCGCATGGGGGGTAAGGGCAATAATCGCCCTTCTGGCTTTCAAGCCTTTTTCCATATTGCGTACCGCTAAAATCACATATACGCCGCGGGCGGCCAACCCTTTGGCCGCTTCAAAGCCGATGCCGCTATTTGCACCGGTGATGATGGCAGTTTTTCCATTCAAATTTTTCTGTTTCAAAATATCAGCTCCCGATTCTCTAAATTCAAAGTTCTGCTCGCTCTAACGTATCACGTCAGCCCAGCAGGAACAATGAAGAAGAAAAGGGAGCTGTGTAAGTCAATTAGGAACAGCATTAGCCGAATGTGGAAACATAGAAAAAGGGCTTTCCCGAAAAGCCATAGTCCATGACTTTGGGAAAGCCCCCGATATTCAGTCGTCGTCGCCTCTTCTGCGATCGTCTTTAATCCATTTGCCTTTGCTTACTGTAACATCAATCACTTTTCTGTTGTAAGTTGTTTTGTAGTTTTTATTCTCAACGTGTGTTTCTTTGACGACTCTGCGTTGAGTTTTTCCAAACTCTTTGTCACGGTAAACTTCAGTGTCTTTATAGAAAACTTTGCCGCCACGGCCCGGTTTGCCGTAATGTTTGATGGTAGTGACGGTGGTTTTCGTAATTTTCACTGGCGTTGTGAAGATTTTGATAGTGTCATAGCGTGTCACTTCATCCCATGTGACGCGTTTAATCACTTTGTATGTGGTGCTGGTTTTTACTTCGCGATACCAGTCTTTTTGAGGATGGTATTCTTTTGTCACTTTGACATCCACTTCGTTATAAGTGGATCTTTCGGATTTTTTCTCAGTTACAAATTCAGAAGATTTTTCGCGTTTGACCACTTTGTCATGAGTGACTTCGTATTTTGTTTTTATAATTGTCGTGACGCCATCGCGATAGGTGACTTTTTCAGAATCATCATCTCCCCGATGTTCATCGTGTGCAAATGATACAGAAGTGAATCCGAATGCTAATAACAAGGTTATCAATATCATAGCAACCTTTTTCATTGTCTATTTCTCCTTTTAAAGTAGATTTTTATTAGCCATCCAAGCAACATGCAAACGGGCCAGTGTATCCAGACCTTAACCGCTACTGAAACATCCACTCTTTTTTCTTCATATGCGCCCCCTTGTGTAGGTTACTCTATGCAAATAGTATAATACAAATATCAAAAAATTACTATAATTTAGAACAATGAATTAATTTTTATCTTAAAAAAAATTTTGTACAAAGAAAAAGATCGGGCCATTACGGGCGGCCCGATCTTTTCTTATTTAATGGTGGTCATGGTGGTCATAACGGTCATGGTGGTGATGGCGTTTGCCGTTTTTGTGGAAATGATAATATTTGCCGTGCTTAGTGTAATGTTTGTGGTAGTTTTTGTTCTTTTTGTGGTGTTTGTATTTTTTATGGTGTTTGTATTTCTTGTCATCGTCATCGTCTCTGTCTTTGTATTTGTGATCGTCTCTATCTTTGTATTTGTCATCATCTTTGTCGTAGTCATGATGGTATCCATCGCGATCATGGTCATGGTCTCCGCCGCCAGCTAATGCAGTAGAAGAGAATCCGAACGCCAAAAGAACCGCCATCAAGATCATAAAGTATTTCTTCATAGTCAATCTCTCCATTCCATTTAGATTTTGTCCATTGTCTAGGCTGTTGACTGCTTAGAAGCTGGAATGTTCATCTATATGTACTTTTAGAGATTAGGACCCCCTTTTTGCGTGAGTTTATATTCCAGCTGCGCTAATATCTTCGCCGAGATTTCACAAAACCGTTTTGCCTGTCTGCCAGGCATGCGCAGGGCAAGTGCTGCGCTTTTTTCTGTTTAAAACCCCGCTGTCCACGCCCAGCAAATCGGTAGGCGAAACCAACAACGAAGATTAGCATAGCTAAAAATTAGAATTGTTTTTTCTAAATATGTAAAATGATATAAATCTGCTGTTCATTGAAGTCAGTATATAACAACAATCAAAAAAATACTATAGTTTTTCGAATATTTAATTAAATATAAACAATTCGACTCATCTTCATAGTATAATGGAAGTAAAAATACATAGCCGCTCTTAACTCCAATCGGAAGAAGGTATTGGGATGGAGAATAAAATTCAGAAAATCGTAGCCAATCTATGGTTCGAGAAAGTGGCGGAGGAAGCAGCCCGCTATTACGTATCGATCTTTAAAAATGCGAGCATTGGGCGGATCCTCTATTATTCAAAAGAAGGCTTTGAAATCCATGGAATGCCGGAAGGGACCGTCCTGACAGTCGAATTCACCCTAGAAGGCCAGAAATTCCTCGCGCTCAACGGCGAATCCGCGTTCAAATTCAATGAAGCGGTGTCGTTCATCGTCAATTGCGAAACGCAGGAGGAAATCGACTATTACTGGGACAGGCTCATTGAAGGCGGAGACGAGCAAGCGCAGAATTGCGGATGGCTGAAAGACAAATTCGGTGTGTCCTGGCAAGTTTCGCCAGTCCAGCTGGATGACATGCTTGCAGACTCGGACCCTGAACGGGTACAGCGGGTCACAAAGGTAATGCTGCAGATGAAAAAACTGGACTTGCCGGAATTGCAAAAAGCGTTTGAAGGATAAGCGGCAAAAAGGAGCGGCTGTTTTTAACGGGATTGAACTGCAGTCAGGGAAATGGAATCTGTGAAATACAGGAGTGAATTCCATGGCAAAGAAAATATTGATTTATGGCGTTGGACCTTTCGGCAGCTTGTTTGCGGAACGGCTGTCAGAAGCGGGGCACGACATCGAAGTGCTTGACCACGACGAGCGGCAGCAGGACTTGAAACGCTTTGGTGTCGTTATCGAAAATACCGAAACGGAGAAAATGACGGTTACTAAAGTGCCGGTGGTCGACAGCTTTGATCCGAAGGCGTATTACGACCTCGTCATCGTGCCGATGCGGAAGAACAAAGTGATTGAAATTCTGCCCACCTTAGCGGCGAATAAAAAAGTTCCTACTTTCCTGTTCATGATGAACAATGCGGAAGGGCAGGAACGGCTTGTCAACGCATTGGGACAAGAGCGGGTGGTTTCCGGCTTTCCGTTTCCTGGAGGTTATCGGCAAGGGCACGTTATACGCATGCTGCCGGTCGATGAACACCATAAGTGGACCTTGCCGATCGGCGAAGTCGATGGGCGAACCATTTCGAGAACGCTTGAAGTCAAGGCGGTACTGGAATCGATGCGCGGTTTCAAAGTGGAGATACGGGATGACATTGACGACTGGCTGAAAACGCATGTCGCGCTGCTTGTCCCGACGCTGGCACAGGCCATCTATGCCTGTGGTACCGATTTGGAGCGCTTTGCCGCGACCCGTGACGCCCGTGTTCTGTGTGTCCGAGCGCTGCGGGAATCGTTCGAGGCGCTGCGCAAAGTAGGAGTGGAAATTACGCCGCGAGGCTTGCGTGCATTTGAAGTGATTCCGGAACCGCTGCTGGTGCTAATGCTCGCTAAACTGGCACGGAGCAAAATGTTCGAGAACAGCTTGTGGCACTTGAAATCTGTACCGGATGAAGTCAAACAGCTGACTGATGAATTTTACGAGTTAATCGAACCAGCCGAAATGGAGACGCCGGCGCTGGATATACTGTCCCGTTACAGCTATACGGATAAAGCTCCGCTGCCTTATGGCTTGAAAGAATATCCTCTTCATTGGAAAGGGGTATACGCCATTGCAGCGGCCGTCGGGATTTACAAATGGATGAAAAAATAACTAAGCCTGCTTCCAAGGACTCGATTCCGGGAAGCGGGCTTAGTTATGGTTCGAATTCAGAAATGGATGAAAATCGATATCCGGATCAGAATTAGTATGCTGGAGAGACTACGAAAAGGAGATATGTTGGTGCAGAAAGAATTATTTTAGCTTCATACACTAAAACTCTCTATTCGTCCAAAAGATAAAACAGGCAAGCCCTTTAAAAAAATTAAGGGGCTTGCCTGTTTTTTAAAGCATTTCTTCCAAATAGCCGTACCCTTTCTGCTCCATCTCATCTTGCGGAATGAAAAGAATCGATGCGCTGTTGATGCAATAGCGCAGGCCGCCTTTGTCTTTCGGGCCGTCATTGAAGACATGGCCAAGATGGCTGTCGCCGGAGCGGCTGCGGACTTCGATGCGGGTCATGTTGTAGCTGGTGTCTTTATGCTCTGTCACTACATCCGGTTCGATCGGCTTGGTGAAACTCGGCCAGCCGCATTTCGAATCGTATTTATCACGTGACGAGAAAAGCGGCTCGCCGGTTGCAACGTCGACATAAATGCCCGGCTCGTAATTATCCCAGTATTCATTGGAATAGGCGGTTTCGGTGTCATTTTTCTGGGTGACGTTGTATTGGGCTTCAGTCAGTTTCCCTTTCAGCTCTTCGTCGCTCGGTTTCGGGTACATCGCCGGGTCGATCAAAGACGGAACCTCCTGGTCTTCAAGTGAATCGAACTCAACATGGCAATAACCGTCCGGATTTTTCTCGAGGTAATCCTGATGGTATTCTTCCGCCAGGTAATAATGAACAAGCGGCTCGACTTCCGTAACAATCGGATCATCGTATTTGTCCACTTCACCGGCCATCACTTTTTCAATGACGGCGCGGTCAGCTTCATCTTTATAATAGACGCCGGTGCGGTATTGTTCGCCGCGGTCATTGCCTTGCTGGTTCAAGAGCGTCGGGTCGATGATCATGAAATAATGCGACAGCAGCTTTTCCAAATCGACGCGTTCCGGGTCGTAGCGTACGTGGACAGTTTCCGCGTGGCCGGAATTTCTGCGCGTCACATCTTCATAGGAGGGGTTGTCTGTGTTGCCGTTGGCGTAGCCGGAAGTGACGTCATATACTCCGTAAACCCTTGCCATATAAGCTTCGACTCCCCAGAAGCAGCCGCCTGCGAGCCAGATCTCTTCCAAGTTTTCGGTGTCAAAGTCCAAATCCTCGTTCGGATTGTCGGGGAAGGGGGATTCGGATGCGGAGTCATTACCGCTGGTGCTGCTGCTAGTCTCTGTCAGTGGATTCGAACATCCGGCTAGTACCAAGAGCAGGAACAGGAAGGTGCCAAGGACTGAAAAACGTTTGATATACATTAGGGTGTCCGCCTTTCGTTATTGGATAGTATCGAACGTTTCACGTATTTGCTCGTTGCTGAAATGGCCAGGCGAGCTTTTGACAAGAACGCCGTCCGAGCCGATATAGACGGAAGTTGGATAGGCCAGCACGCCGTAATCTTCAAAGACAGGCCCTCCTTCATCCAATAGCACTTGTACGTTTTCGGTGTTTTCAACGCCGTTGAACCATTTCTTGAACGATTCGCTGTTTTTTTCAGCGTTCGAACTCGGCGAAACGATGGATAATACGGCAAAATCGTTTTCTTCACCAGCTAATTCATTTAATTCACTCATGCCGGCAAGGCAGATCGAGCACCAGGAAGCCCAGAATTTGATGTAGACTTTCTGCCCTTCGTAATCCGATAGTTTATGGCTTTTGCCTTGTATGTCGACAAGCTCGAAATCAGGGGCGGCAGCGCCGTTATTTGCGCTGGGTGCCGATGAGCAGCCGGCTAATGCCAAAACAAAAACCGCCAGCAGCAATATTTTTATCTGTATTTTCATCGCAATCATCCTTTGCAGAAGAAGCCCGGTGGCCGCAGCTTCGTAGTTTACTTTTATCATAGAGCCGAATTGTCAGAAAATAAATTGAAGACCCTCCGAAAAATGAAAGAAAAGGCCGTTTTAAGGCAGAACAGTGAAATTACACTCATTGAAAAATTATGCTTATCCATTAAACGCAGCAAAGCGGAATTTAGATCATTTAAAAACCAGCCAATCACTGCAGAAGTTTCTGCGGCCATTGGCTGGTAGGTGTTATTCGTATGCAAATTTGGCTGAATCAGGCCCCATCCAGACGTCATCAACAAATGAGGTGATTTCTTGTGCCACGTTTTTGGGGTCTTCCCAGTACAGCATATGGCCGAGCTGCGGGAAAACGGTGAGGCGGGCATCAGTGATGGCGCCGGCCAGTTTTTCCTGGTCTTTGCGCGAAGCGATGGTGTCCTTGCCGCCGCAGACAATGAGCGCAGAAGCTTTCACGAGATGGAGCTGGTCTGGGAATTTCTCTTTTAGCAAAGCCTCGCTTACCTCTCTCCAGACGCGTGCCGGTACTTTCTGCGATTCACTGAACATCATCTCCAGAAAATCAGCAGGTACGGGCTTGATGAAAAGCCCTTCGGTGAAACTTCTGATAAACGCCAAGCTGACAGGATCGGTTAGCCGGGACAAAGTGGATTCCTGCGTTTCGACGATATCTGGTTTGTCGCCAAGCGCAGCAGCCGCACCGACAAGGATGAGTCCGATAACCCGCTTCGGATGGTGGTAGGCAAACTTCCTCGCGGCAAAACCGCCGCTGGACGCCCCCACGATAAAGGCTTTCTGGATCGCTGCGGCATTCATGAACAGCAGTAAATCTGCTTCGAAATCTTGGGTCCTGTATGACGCTTCAGGCGGATCAATGCCATCGTGTCCGCGCTGGGTAAAAGCGATAGCGCGGATCCGGCCGGGAAAATGCTGGAACAGCCCTTCGAACGTCCGGCAGGAATCGCCAAGGCCATGCAGAAAAATGAGCGGGATGCCGAGCGGATCACCGGTTTCTATATAAGAAAACTCCCTGTTATTCGCTATAGCCATTTTTTTGAGTTTCAATACCAAGAAATTCGCCTCCTTTCACTCTACTACTATGCGGCCATTTTTCGAAACGAGCTTAATCACCACTTCTCCGCTGCCGAAACTGACCTGTCCGGAATCACGGCCATATATATCAATGCGGCCGTTCTCGACGCGCGCTTGGATGCGGGCGTTGGCTGGCTCGTTTTCGGTGTGGATTTCAATGCGGCCGTTATTCGTTTCGAAGTCGATAGGGAAATCGAGTGTGTCGGCGGTCAACTCGATACGGCCATTATTAGCCTTCGCCTTCAATTCACCTGACACATCAGTAAAAATGATGCGGCCGTTCGACGAGCGGACTATCATGTCAGCGTCCATGCTTGTCAGGTCAATTGCGCCATTTGCTGTTTCGATATTGACCGTTTCGCTTTCGACCGCTTCCAATTCGACGCGGCCATTATCCGCTTCAAGCGATAGTTCAGCGACCTGGATATCTTTCGCCTGAACCGTGCCGTTATTGCTGTCCACGGTGAGCGACTGGATCCCGCTTGCCGGGACAAAGACTTGCAGCGAGTATGAGCGGTGAAAACCGAATACGAAAAATCGGGAACGGTCTTCGACTTCAATGACCAAGCGGCTGCCTGAAATGTCTGATTTCAACGTGAAATCATCGCTATTGCCTGTCAGTACGATGCGTGAAGTTCCGTCATTGCTCGGCAGAAAATCCACGCGGGAATTTTCCACTACGATTTCCATGTCCTCGATTTCAGCATCGAAGGTTTTTTCTTCCAGCACGTCCTGTTGCGCTGAATCTGAAGTATAGATGGTGTATAGAATTGCAATGGCACCGATTAGAAGGAGCGCTGTTGCGATGATTAAAACTTTCACCAATGTTTTCATGGCTAGATTCTCCTTTCTTCAATAAAACATTCGCGGCATTGTATAAGGTGACAGGTTATTTCGAAAGTTTGTTGAATCTATACAAGTAAGAGAGAGCACAAAAATAGCAAACAAGTCTGGCTGGAAGGAAGGATGATTATGGAATCCATGCAGAATAGGCGGGCGATCGCTGTAGAGCGGATTGTCTGGTGGTCAGTGCTAGCCTCTTTGCTCGCGGGAATCTATTACATGTACACTCAAGGCAATGGGACGAAAGTATTCATGGGCTTTCTGACAATTGCGGTCATGGTGGCCATCGCGTTTGTGCAAAGGCGCTTCAATTATCCGCTGCCATCTATTTTCGCAAGCATTGTCTATGGCTTCATCTTTTTCTCAGTGGTTATCGGAACGTTCGGTGGAGGCTACCAAATCAATCATTTTGATGATTTCCTGCACATATTTTCGGGCATCTGGATCGGCTACGCCAGCTGGATCATTTTCCGTCGGTTGATCCGCAATGGGGGAGCGGCCAATCTCCCGAACTCCTTTATCGCCCTTTACATGATTTGTTTTTCCCTGGCGGCTGCAGCTGTTTGGGAATTGATGGAATTCGCAGGTGATAAATTATTCAGTTTCACCGCACAGGGCCGCGATCCGGACGATACGATGATTGATATGATCATGGGATTGATCGGCGGCTCGATTGCCGCCTTTGTTATTTTGAAATTAAGGCGCAAAGACAAGAGTGAAGATGTACATGAAAAAGAATAGAAGATGATGCGCGTCATTCCCCATCTTTTATATGCTACTGATTTTACCATAAAATTTTATGGAAATCAGAAAAATCAGTTTATTTAAAAGCTTGCTTGCTGTACTATTAAAGAAAGGACGTGATTTTGTGGAAGGTGTTTTCGCATTTTCACCTGTTTTGATGGCGGCGGCTGTGCTAGTAATCGGACTGATTGTCTTTTTCGTTTTTCGCAACCGTTCGAAATGATGCAGGGACTTTAAGGCAAGAGGAGGATGCCATAATGTGGAATTTAAAGAAGACCATTTTCATCGACCGGAGAGTAGAGGAGGTCCATCAATTCGCAACGAACCCAACGCTTTGGTATCAGTGGTACGCCGGTTTATCGGAAGCCGAAAACTTGCTTGGAACTGGCGGCAAGGGAACGAGCCTGGATTTGAAGTATTCTTTTCTCGGAAGGTATCTGGCACTGCATTTGCTTGTAGAGGAAAATGCGCCGGTGCATGATGGCTTTGTCTGGCGATGCCTGATTACTGGCGCTATCGATGCGTCCCAGACATGGAGTTACTTGCCGAAAGAAGAAGGCACCGAAGTCCATTTTGAAATGGACTATGAATTGCCCGGCAGCATCCTTGGAAAAGTGGCCAACACGCTCTATATTAAAAAGCTGATGAATAATTCAGTGGAGCAGACATTGAAGAATCTGAAAGATATCAGTGAAAGCGATTGATAAAAAAAAGGCAGACCCAAAAGTCATGCAAATGACTTTTGGGTCTGCCTTTTTTTTGCAGTGCAGCCTTTTTGATTCGTTTGTTCCACCCTTATAAAGCGGAGCTATGGAACACCGCAAGTCCTAGTGAACGTAATCAATTGATGTTTTTTCAAAATTCTTCTTTTCATTCGTCCGATGTGGGCTGATAATGGAAAAGAATGAAATACCATTGAATGTTTGGAAAAAGCACATAAAAGGGACGACGGCTGTTGACGACAATAATCACACGGAAACTCACGCGCCTGTTTTTAGCGGCGCTGCTCTTTTTTACAATCTTTGCTGCTTACGGTATTTGGACATATGCAGGGGAATCGGAACTGATAAAGACTGATGCCGCCATCGTTCTCGGAACGAAAGTCATCGGCGATCAGCCTTCGCCTGTGTTGAAAGAACGCATCAACCATTCGATTTGGCTGTACGAGAACGGTTATGTGGGAAAAATCATTTTTACCGGGGGCAAGACTGATGGGGCAGATTTTGCCGAGTCTGAAGTGTCCCGCGATTATGCGCTCAGCATGAATGTGCCTGCGGAAGACATCTTGATTGAAACCCAATCGAAGATTACAGAAGAGAATTTTTTATACGCCAGTGAGATTGCCGCTGAACAGGAATTAGACAGTTTTCTTGTTGTCAGCGACCCTCTGCATATGAAGCGCGCCTTGCTGATGGCGCATGTTGCAGGCATTGACGCGTATTCTTCGCCGACGACGAGTTCCGTTTATCAATCATTGAGCAGCCAGCTGCCTTTTTTTGCCCGTGAAATCGGTGCTTATGTAGGCTATGTGCTGACATTCAGTTTTTTGCATTAAACGCGCAAGCGCAATCTGGAACCCGGGTTGCGCTTTTTAAATTTTTCCAGTCCAATACGGCAGTGAAAATTCATAAAAAGACGGAAAATTGAAATTATTACTTTTCTTTTTTGAGAAGAGAAGGTATAATTGACGGGAACGAGCGTTCTTTTTTTAATGGTGTAACGGATGGTTTGAGAGAAGTTGATAGGTACGCTTATACGGAATTATACATATAAAATTTCATCAAGAAAGGAGGGATTATCGTGTCAGTAAATGTGTATATGATTTTCAATGGCAATTGCAGGGAAGCCGCGGAGTATTATGCAGAAGTTTTCAAGACCGGGAAGCCGGAAATTATGCTTTTTGGCGATATGCCGCCAGATCCGAGCTGGGAGATGCCAGAAGAGCTGAAGGACAAGGTCATGCATACGAGCTTGAACATCCACGGCAGCGAAGTGATGTTTTCCGATACGATGCCGAATGCGCCGGTGACCTTCGGCAAAAACATTAATGTTACCGTGGTATCCGATAACCTTGAGCAAATGACCGAAGAGTTCAATCGGCTCGGCCAGGATGGCAAAGTACAGATGGAAATGCAAAAAACATCCTGGAGTCCCGCATATGGCGCGGTCGAGGACAAGTTTGGAATCGATTGGCAGTTCAATTTCGATGATGGAACCAATTTTTCAAGCTGAAGCGGAAGCCGGATGGCTGCAATGCGGCGGTCCGGCTTTCTTTTGATTTTTTCAAATAGAACGCGCTTATTGAAACTTTTTGCGGGCTGTTCCGTAAATAACGGAAACAGGTATGGAGTTAAAAATCATCCAAGGGTGGAGGGCATATATGGTCATTAGAAAAGTTCAGCGCATCCTTTATAAAACGGATCGTCTTCTCGGAGACGCTAAGGCGGTCCGCAATGGTTCGATTGTCCGCAGGCTTGCACGGCGAATGGCTGGCCGAACAGCTAACCGAATTTTGAATAAGATTTTCAAGTATTAGCACTACAAAAGCTCCCGCAGCAATACGGGAGCTTTTGTAGTGTATTGTATTAGGCCTAAGCGGATGATTCTGCTGTTTTCCGGTAAGCACTGCGGCGGGTTCTGCCAAGGAGGCTGACAATCAACACGCCGCTAATGGCAATTGCGCCTCCTGCAAGCGACATGGCAGTCGGCAATTCGTGAAGCCAGATCCAGGCAACGGCGATGGCAACAGCCGGCTCCAAATAGATAAGGGTGGAAACGGAGCTGGCGTTCTCCATCGACAATGCGGCTGCCCAAGTGACATAGGCGATTGCTGCTGGAAAAATACCGACATAAAGCATCGCGAAATGGGCTTCCGCTGTGGCGTTTTGCAGCGTGTCCAGTAATCCTGGCGAGAACACCAAGAATGGCAGCGTGCCCGCCCAAGTGAAATAAGCGGTGAGTTCAATCGCTGAATAACGTACCAGCAACGGTTTCTGGAAAACGAAAAATACAGCTGAAGCTAAAGCGGCAATGATGACAAGCACCGCACCGCCTGTCATCGAGAGTGATGCGCCAGCCGATCCGAACGCGATGATGGAAATTCCCGCAAAGCCGACCGCTAAGCCAAGCCAGCCGAGTCCGGTGAGGCGTTCCTTCAAGACGAAGTAGGCGATCAATGCAGTGAAAATCGGTCCGGAACCGACAAGCATGCCGGCGGTGCCAGCCGAAATGTTTTCCATACCGAAGGTGACGAAAATATGATAAGTGCTGATGCCGATCCAGCCCAGCACTAGAATGCGGATGATGTCACTCTTATAAGGCAAGCGGAATGACGTGCCTGGCCAAAGCGCGTAAATCAGGAACAGCAGCGAGGCAATAAGGAAACGAATGAGAACATTCTGTCCGGCATCATAGCCGCCTTGAAGGCCGACGCGGATGGCCGCAAACGAAGAGCCCCAGATCAAAATCGAAAATAAGGCCAAAGAAAAAGCTTTTGCGTTCAAAAAATCTCCTCCCACTAGTTAAAAACAGACAGGTATCATTATATTCCTAAATGGCGCAAATGTCTTCAACGATTAGATTCAGGCTAAAGTATTATCAGGGGCGCCTTTCGATAGGAGTAGATGAATAAATAGTCGGATTCCCATTTTTTTATTAGTCATTATCAGTACCGTTTCTTTTACTTTTATCGGCTCACATATTAATATAAAAGTGAATATACAGAAAACTTACATACTGGCTGGATGAGCCGCCTTATTCCCCGACGCGGCCAATGGATTCGTAACCGAAAAGGAGGGAAGGAAAATTTCATGCCTAGGGTTCTGCATCTGAAACAAGGAGGCGAACATCGTGTGGACGCTTGAAAAGAGCATCATCATCGACCGTCCGATTGAAGAGGTTTATGGATACGGAAGCAACCCGACGCTTTGGTATCAGTGGTATGCAGGGCTGTCTGAACCGAAAAATATGACCGGCCAAGGTGAGCTTGGCACAAAAGCGGATTTCACTTACACCATGATTGGGATGCGTCTGCCGATTACGGTTGAAGTGATCGAGAATAAGCAAAGTGGAATGGGCTATTCCTGGAAAGGCGAAGTCACCGGTTCGATCACATCCCATCAGCACTGGACCTACATGAAGGAAGGGCGCGGCACTAAAGTTTCGTACGCAGAGGCATACGAAATGCCGAGCAGCGTCTTTCGGAAAGTGGCGGATAAGTTGATCATCCGCAAGCTTTTGGACAACGCGATGGAACAGACTTTCAAAAATCTGAAAGATGTCTGCGAAGCCAAAAAAATGAGCGCATGAAAACAGCCAGCCCTTGAAAAAAGGTGCTGGCTGTTTTTTCGTTTTTTTAGACTTGAGTTACACCGGGCTGTTTTCTAAACCGTACAGCACCCATGCGGAAGGAAAGTCAAAGCGATGCCCCTCTGGCAGGGAGGCAGCCTGTTCTTTCGTCAGTTCCATCCAAATATCGGTTTCTTCGCCATACTGAGAAGCGAGTTTCCGGTATTCAGCGGAAATCGTTTCCCATAGGCCTGCCTGCTCCATGAGGTCGTCCCACGGATAGATAACATGGAGGTGGTAATGGGCTTTAAAGTCATGCTGCAAAATCAGCACGCGGTCGCCCGTTCTATTTTCGAAAAAAGACCATTCGGCGAGCTTGTCATCGGAAAACAAACCTTCCGTAGATGGAAAAAGATAATAGCATTCATATGGAAACAACGCGCCGGTTTTTATGTACAATTGCTCAATCCATATTTTTTTGCGCACAAGGCTGTGCATTTCGCTCCATACGCCGGCGCCTTTTTCCATTAACGAAACATCTTGGCCGATTGCCCCGATCATCGGCTTGTACGGCTGCAGTCCGAGTTTTTCCAGCACGCGCCGCGCTGGAAGGTTTGCTTCCTGCGTATTTGCGCCGATCCAACGGATATTCGGACGTTTTTGGGCTTCTTCGATTACGTAGGCAGTCAAGCGGGTGGCAAACGCTTGGCCGCGGAACCGGATGTCGCTGCGGATCCGTCCGATCATGGCGTAGCTGCCGGCAAAAACTGAAAGTCCGCAAAGGCTCACTAATTGCCCTTCGACGAATAGGCCATACAGTTGATGGCGCTCTGTTGAAGCGATATCTTTAAAAATGCGTTTGACGTAATCGTCCTCGACGCCCGATTCCATGGCGTCGAAAGCTGGGAAATCTTCAGGTGATAATTTTCTAATGATCGGTTCCACTTGGGGACACTCCTGTCTGGCTCGATATAATTCTATAATTGCACATTTTCGGCGGAATCCACAAATTTGAAAAGGTCTGGGGACAACCGATGTGGAACATGTTAAAGGTGTACTTAAGGATGGGGGAATTGGAATGGGGATCAAAGTAGGGATCATCGGCTGCGGCGCAATCACGAAAATGCGCCATGCACCAGAATACAAAGCAAATCCGCATGTGGAGGAAATTGTATTTTACGATCGCAACCTGGACCGTTCGGAAGCGATGGCTGCGATGTTTTCCGGGCAGGTGGCGGAGACGGTGGAGGGTTTGTTCAACGATCCGGATATCCAGGCAATCAGCGACTGTTCATCAAACGAGCATCATCATTTATTTTCCACACAAGCGCTGTTGAGCGGTAAGCATGTGCTGTGCGAGAAGCCGATTTCACTGACTGTCGACTATGCAAAAGAGATCATTGCGGCGCAGAAGCAGTCGGGCAAAAAATTGATGGTCGACCATAACCAGCGGTTTACGCGCGCGCACCAGAAAGCGAAGGAAATCATAGCGGGCGGCGAACTGGGGAAAGTGCTGACGTTCAAAACGACATTCGGCCACGCAGGACCGGAGGGTTGGGGCATCAATAAAACCAATTCCACCTGGTTTTTCAAAAAGGAACGGTCTGGGTTCGGCGTTGCCGGCGATTTGGGAATCCACAAAGTGGATGTCCTGCATTATTTGCTGGATGACGAAATCGAGCAAGTCAGCGCTTTCCAGGGAGCGCTCCACAAAGTGGATGAAAACGGCGAAGAAATCGAAGTATGCGACAATCTGGTGTGCACGCTGAAGACGGCAAAGGGCAGCCTCGGCACGGCATCATTTTCCTGGACCTATTACGGCGAGGAAGACAATAGCACAATCTTGTATTGCGAAAAAGGCATCATGAAAATTTACCACAGCGATGAGCACCAGCTTGAAGTCATTACGGCAAACGGCGAAAGAGTCTTGTACAAGCTAGAAGCCATGCAGACCAATGAAAACCAGACTCCGAGCGGTGTCATCGATGCGTTTATCGACTGCGTGAGATTGGATGAAGAACCGCTTGTTACCGGAGAAGATGCGCTGAAATCGTTGAGGGTGATACTGGGGATTATGGAGTCAGCGGAATCAGGACGAGTTGTAGACATTGAAAAAGAGCCTCTTCCACATGCGTAGAAGAAGCTCCGGCCAACGTATCACCAGAACATCAAGTTCAAAATGACAGTGATTAAAATCGACAGAATGATAGATATGATAATGCTGCCCATACAAGACATGCGCATAGAAATCCCACCTTTAATGTATTAACTTCTATGTACCCGGTTTCGAAGCTCAATTAAACAATCGGCGCCATTTGCCGAAAGGAGAGAACTGAATGAATGCAGATGAAATTTGGAATGCAATGGTTGATACGATAAGCGCCATGGATTATCCGACAGGCGATTCTGAAAGGGATGAAGCTTTTCTGTTGTTCCAGTACCACTCGGTTATGGAAAGCGGAGGGCATGAAAGTTTTCTGAATTCGTTCGAAGAAGACATTGAAAGGATAGATCCGGCTTTTTTTTTCCGCCAACTAGTGCAGAGCTTGGCGCATATTGGCGGAACCCAATACGGTGAGATCGAGAAGAAATACGGCCTGCCGCTTTGGGAAAGCTACAAAGCGTTAGAAAATGATGAATCTGGCGAAGAGGCGTTCTACACGCTTATCGAAAAGGCAGACAAGGAATACGAAGCGCTGGATTCGCGGATCAATGGATTGATGGAAGCTTATTTTAAAGAGTTGTATAAAAAATGGGGAAGCAACTAAAAAGGAGGAGGGCGCCAAATTTGAGCGTAAAATGGAAGCGTCAAAACTGGATTTTTTTGGATTTTTAAAATAGTAATAAAGAATCACTTTCTTCTAAAAATAAAAGCATTTTCATTAATTAATTTATTTTTTTCAAAAAAATACCCTTATTTCGAGATATTAATGTTTATGTGGATTGTGCATAGGCAATTAGAAATACAGGGGGTGGCGGATATGGGCATAGATGAACAATGGATCTGTAGGATCGCGGATCGCGACAAGCAAGCCTTATCGGAAATCTATGATCGTTACCATCTGCTGGTCTGGAATTTCGCGCGGCGGAACCAGGCCGACCACGAAGCTTGTGAAAAGCTGGTCCACCATGTATTTAACCAACTTTGGGCCCATCCCGAAGAATTTAAGAACGGACGTCGGCTGGCTCTTTTGCTGATCGAGTGCTGCAAGTCGAAAATGGCCGCCCAGCAAAAAATGAAAAAATGCTGCTAGACAGCTAATAGATAAGCAATGCAGCTTTCCCTAAACCGGAAAGCTGCATTTTTTGGCTGGCTTCAATCTGCCCTTTTTCGATAAATTCCCAAATAAGCGGACCAAGGGCCGACGTCATCTTTGTAACGCTCTGCCATGACCCGGACAATTTGGGAAATGTGGGTCAGGTCGTGGACAGTCCATGTGGCCAGCAGTTCTTTCAAGCGCACTGGACCGAATTCAGGATGCTTGCCGATAAGCTCAAGGTGCTGCGCGGGATCGACCAGGTCCCAGAGTTTTTGGATGTTGTCTTTTCGGAGCTTTTGGAATTCATGGAGCAAAACATCTATTGAATGCTCTTCGGGATTCTGGAGATGTGCGAACCGGTCGAACGGCGGAAAAGGCTCGCTTTCGCCTTTCTCCAAAATCATTTCCAGCCGCGGCATCCAATCCCAAATCTCCGCTTCGATCAAGTGCCCGATGACTTCATAAGCATTCCACGTATCATCGCCTTCGTTGCATTCAAGCCAGCCTTGAGACAGACCTGACAAAAAAACTTCTACTGTACGTGGCGTCCTTTCGAGTATTTCAATCGCTTCTTCAAAATCGAAATTCATATAAATGTCCCCTTTCTTCATATATAATTGATATGATTTTAATGGATAAACGGATAAATAGAAATACAATTGCCTTTAAAATTGATCATGTCTGGTATTTCGGATGCCCGAATCCGGTCCTCTGCATTCGGACTTTCATTATTGGTTATGAATTGCAGCAGGCATTAAACTTTGGAGAGGTGGGAAAGCATGCGAAATATGATTCTTGGTACGTTGGTGGACGCGGAAGAGATCAGCCGCCTGTATTCGAAAGATCAACTAATGCTGTTTGACCGGATCAAGCAATCTCTGGCGTCACAGCTGGAGGGGCTAAGCCACAAAGATTTGTTGGCGCTCAATAGCGTGAAGGACGGCGTTGTGCAGGAGGCGCTGCAGCCAAAGGCGAATAAGAAGTATGCCAATGCGCTGCTGGCATTCATAGCGAATAAAAAAATGGATGGCTTATCCATCGACAGCCCCTTGACGCCGCTGATTACGAAGGCAGTGGAAGATGAATTCATCGCTTTCTACTCGGACGCCGAAAGGGTAGGGGAAGTGCTCTTCAGCATGGAGAAGCAACTCAGCGAAATCCGGGACGAATTTAAAATGCATGAAGGCCTATACGACAACCTGGACATGCAGAAAGTCATGGAGCTGCGCGGCGTTTCTGGGCAGGCGGGCGGTCTTGTGAAATCAGCACTTGGAAAGTTTTCAGCAAAATCACTGGCTGATGCAATCAAGCAAGTGGTGTCGCTTCTAGAAAAGGCAACGTATAAAGCGGTGATTGTGAATATGGGCAATGCTGTCTT
Source organism: Planococcus sp. (in: firmicutes) (assembly GCA_035468565.1). Lineage (GTDB taxonomy): Bacteria > Bacillota > Bacilli > Bacillales_A > Planococcaceae > Planococcus. Next base: position 19,277 of record DATISS010000035.1, on the reverse strand, counting down.
TTCATCGGGAATCGTATCCTTTATCAAACCGATTGTGCTGGCGGTGCTGGTGAAAGTTGGAATCGCGGCCATCGCCAAAGCGGCTGTCGCAAAGGCGTTGTGGGTAGTTATCGGCGTGGGCGCAGTTACAGCGAGCGTACCGGCTGCTTATGTGTTGCTGCCCGCTATACTGGCACTCCTTAGTTACGAGGCATATTCGCTGCCGAAAAAGCTGGCAGCCAAATTGCCAAAAGAAATAACGGCGAAGCTGGCAGCGGATTTCGAAGCGATCAATATTGCCATCACCGCGGAAATGGCGGACAGCCTGCTGCAAGAGCTGGAGAAACAGATCATGGACTGAAACAGCTCGGGCATTTTTGGAAGAATAGAAGAATATCTCTTATCAGGCAGGGTATATACTAACCAGTCTAGTTACACATTAGGGGCGATCAAGTGATAAATGAAAATACGAAAATCGGCATTACGGTGTTGCTGCTTGCGGCAGGGCTGGGGTTTTCAGCCATGTTCATCGTCTTGTTTTCAGAAATAGCGGAAGAAGCTATGGAACAGGAAACGTGGCTATTCGACTCCGCCATCATCGGTTTTTTCCAGTCAATTGAAAATTCCATGCTCAACGTACTCATGATTGCCATAACTGAAATGGGATCGGTCTGGTTCGTGACGGCATTCTCGCTGGCGGTGATCGGGTTGTTGTGGTTCAAAGAGCGCGATAAATGGGGGATTCTGTTTTTCTTAATCGCTGTAGGCGGCGGAGGATTATTGACCGTCTTGTTGAAGAATTTATATGAACGGGAACGGCCGTCGATCAATCCGGAAATAGACGCAATCGGCTTCAGCTTTCCAAGTGGACATTCGATGGGCTCGGTCATCTTTTACGGTTTCGTCATGTACCTGGTTTTGCGAAGCCGCAGGAGCGAGCTGTTCAAAGGGCTCTCCATCAGCATAATGGGTGTTCTCGTTGTATTAATCGGCATTAGCCGCATCTATCTTGGGGCGCATTTCCCGAGTGACGTGCTGGCTGGCTTTATCGCGGGAGCCATTTGGCTGATTCTGAGCATTTTGGCGCTGGAATGGATCCAGTGGCAAAGCACGAGCACAGTGAGGCCTGTGCGCGATATCCGGAATTTCCTGGCGAAAATGCTCAAAGCTGTCTTGAAGAAATTTAATGCCATTAACTAACAAAATCAAGCCAAAGGTGGAATGGATATGTCACAGCATCAATTTACAGATACAGAAACCAAAGATGAAATTGAAAAATTGCTTGGGCAGACAGATCACCAAACAGCTGTCGTCTGGGCGGCAGATTGCGCAGAACATGTCTTGAAAAATTTCGAAGGGCTGCATCCACAAGACAAGCGTCCCAGAAAAGCCGCTCAGGCGTGCCGCGCTTGGGTAGCGGGCACCATCAATGTGCGTGAAGCCCGGAGTGCCGCGTTTGACACCCATGCGGCAGCGCGTATGAGTGGAAATGAAGCAGCAATCGCAGCAGCGCGTGCAGCGGGGCAGGCGATTTCGACAGCCCATCTATTCGGCCATGCGATTCACGCCTCTACATACGCGGTGAAGTCCGTTGCGTTCGCCAGCGGATTTGACGCTCAAGCCATTGCTGCTGAACGGAATTGGCAGCGCGACCGCCTGATTGAACTACAAAAGCAATAATCGAAAAAGCGCAAAGGGCGATGGCTGCCCTTTGCGCTTTTATTGCATAAAAAGAAAATCGTTTTCATAAATGAACGAATAGCTGATATCGATGTACAGAAAATAATCGTCTGGCAGCGGATAGCTGAACGTCCGGACAGTTTCGCCTGTCTCGATATCGGAATAGGTATCAGATAAGATGCCGTTATGCCACGTCTTCATGTGCATGATGTTCTCCAGAAAATACGGTCGGAAAGCCCAGTTTGAGCCTTGCACTTGAGGTTCGATTTTCCAAGTACCACCGCGGTTCCTGAAGTTTGAAGACACTTGCCGGCCATCACTGCCGCAGATAAACATGCGGAAGCTTTCTGTGCTGAACGGTTCGAGCAGCGATTCGATAAACCCGTCGGATTGCGCGGGACCTTGCCATTTCGGCAGCAGTTTTTTCACTTTTTCCTCGCATTCGGCGGTGAAACGGAAACGGCCTTCGATCAGCGATTTTTCACGCTGGACGAATTCCTTCACATTGTTTCCGACATCGAGCTGCAATGCCCCTGTCAGGAGTGGGGTAAAAGAAGGTTTTGCCAAATAAAAGCCTTGGTAATAATGGCCGCCATGCTTCCAGGCGAAATAGAGCTGGTTTTTATCCTCGATGTTTTCATAGGCCAGCTTCGCACCGATGCGCCGGGCAAGCAGCGACAGGGAATAAACGATGTCTTCAAAGATGTCCGGATTATTATTGCGGGTGATGCCTGTGTTGATCTTCAGGATATTCGGACGCAGCTGCCGGATGCGGTCGATGTTCGAGCTTTTCGCGCCGACGTGATCGACCGCAATTTGAATGCCGTAGGTTTTGTAATAAAGGAGCAAGTGGCTCAGTACATCGAAATCCTCATCAAAATCGTGTTCGGTGATTTCCAGGATAATGCGGTCCATCGGGAAACCTTTTGCTTCGAATTCCTGTAGGCTATTAAGAAAATCCTCTCCACCATTGGCCAGCAGCTGCTTTGCATTGCGGTTGATGAATAACACGCCGTCAGACCGGGTTTCGAGCATTTGGTCGACCGCTTGTTCGAGCAGCTTTCGGTCGACATCGATTTTGAAGTCGTCCGGTACGTCCGCGTCCTTGAAAAAATCCGAAAGGCTGAGCCATTCGCCGTTTTCTTCGAATCGGCCGAGCAATTCATAACCGATGACAGTATGCGTGACCGCGCTGATGATGGGCTGAAAAGCCGGCTTTAACTTTTGGGGATTCTCAATAATATATAGTGGGTCCAAATCGCGTCCTCCTTTTTGGCAGCACTATTACATGATCATGAAGAAGTAGAAGATTACCATGATGATCATCACGGCGAGCATGGAAGAAATCAATGTAATGTGCATATTTGATGGATAAAAGGTTTCGTTGATAATCTGCAGCCTTTTTTTCTTGTAGTTCTGGGTGGCGGAAAAGATGATTGTCAGCCCGAAAATACAAGCGAAAATGCCGAGGGAAATCGTAAAGATATCGACAAATTGGTTGCGGATGACCCCCATTGTGAAATGGAGGCTTGTCGCAAGGAACCCGACACCGACGATGGAAATTCCCGTCCGGATCCAGGCAAGATACGTGCGTTCGTTCGCAAGATGCTGCTGCGTGTAAATCAGTTGATTTTTCGGTACTGGACTTGAACGCCGAGCCATCGGTTCCGCTCCTTTCTGTTAAATGTATTTTAATAATTGTGCCACTGCGCCTAAGCTTATGCAAGAACGGCAGACTGGAAAAACAGGATTGCTTGCTGTTGCCGAGCATAATGAAAGATATTGTTCTGAAAAAATCGAATTGTTTAAAAATAACGAACAAGGGAAATGATAAAAAATAAAGTGAAAAATGAGGAGGAACAGCAAATTGGGACATTATATTGAAGTTGAAGCAGGCGTAAAGGTTTATGCGGAAGATATCGGCATAGGGCAGCCGGTGGTCTTTATCCACGGCTGGCCATTAAACAGCAAGTCTTTTGAATCGCAGATCGGTGAATTGGCCGTCAACAATTTTCGGTTCATCGGTATTGACCTGCGAGGTTATGGGAAGTCAGATAAGCCTTGGTCCGGCTATGATTACGACACGGCAGCTAGCGACGTCAAAGCGGTCGTCGACTATTTGGAACTCGACAATTTTGTGCTAGCAGGATTTTCGATGGGTGGGCCGATTGCCATCCGCTATTTGACGAAATATGGCCAGGACAATGTCGACAAGCTCCTATTGATGGGCCCTGCAGCGCCGTTGTTCACACAGCGCGACGATTTTAAAATCGGTATGCCCCCTTCAGGCATAGACGACATCGTCAAGCAGCTGAAAACGGACCGTCCACTTTTCATATCAAAGTTTTCAGACATATTCTTTGAACAGAAAAAAACACCAGAGTTTCTTCATTGGTTCCAGTCGTTGAGCCTAGAAGCCGCGGCGCATTCCACCATCCTTTCTGCGATTTCCTTGCGCGATGAAGATCTGCGCGACGAAATCAGTAACATCTCCTTGCCAACAGCCATTTTCCACGGCAAAAAAGATAAAATTTGCCCATTCGAGCTGGCAGAAGTGCTGCAAAAAGAGATTCCGAACTCCGTGCTTGTGCCATTTGAAAACAGCGGACACGGCATAAATGCTGACGAACCCGAAAAATTCAATACGGAATTGATCAAGTTCCTGAAAAGCAAAGGCATCGCGTAAACCATGAGGCAGCCTCAAGGCTGCCTTTTAATTATGCCGAAAACAGTATCTTAAGCAGCGCTGAACCTGTACAATGGGGGAGAGATTTTTTCTTTTTTTCATTTCGCTGATGCCTCATGAATGAACAGTGAACGAGATTATGCGAAGGAGGGCCTCCATTATGAACGAGAATGCTAAAGAAATGAGCGAAGGTTTGCTGCGAAAAAAGACCGCCCACATATTTTATTGTTCCGATGAATTGGCTAAATACGTTGAGAATGCAATTTCTTATATTGTTTTTGGCATTAAGCAAGGGGATCATGTGCTGTTAGTCGAAAATACGCGCATTTACCCGATGATTCTCAAGGAGTTGGAAGACCGTCTAACTGCCGAGGAAATGGAGCAGTTGCTGTACGCTGATAATTTCGATTTTTATTGGCGCAATAACAATTTCCATCCGCGGACAATCATGAATCATTTCACTGAAGTGGCGGGCCCGCTGCTCGAAAGCGGCAAAGCCGTCCGGACGTGGGGCCATATTGAATGGGGTGTGCAAGAAGACATCGAACGCGAAATCGTGGAATACGAAAAAGCATTGGACACGGTTGTGCATGAACAGGATGCAGTTTCCGTTTGCGCGTACGATGCTTCCAAAGTCACTGATTCTTTAAAGACTAGATTGATGGCAGTCCACGGATTGTATATGACAGATGAAAAAGTGCATGCACTGGCTTTGGACAGAGCGCAATAAACGGACACCTTCTGAAATCCTCGGATTTCAGAAGGTGTTTTTTTGTCGGAATAAAGACTGTTTGTGGACACAACTTGAATTTTCATCCGCTGATTCGTTTGCATAGGAAGTGAAGGGGTATTTAATCTATATGCATACATATGCCAAGTGTCGACAGTACTAGGACAGTGGGAGAATGGAGGAAGATCATGGATATAGGGAAATACTTAGTGAAACAAAACGAAAACGTGGAGTTGTTGGAATATCCGACGTCTGAAGAAACGCGTTATAGCGATGAGGATTTACGCGACCGCCTCATTCCGGAGACGCTGGAGAAGTTGAAAAAGCTTCACCTGAAGCTGCACGCAGAGGAAGAAAAAGGGATTGTCGTTGTTCTGCAGGCGATGGACGCGGCTGGAAAAGACGAAGCGATCACATTCATCTTTTCAAAATTGACGGCTCAAGGACTGAAAGTATCGTCATTCAAAAAGCCGAGCGAGGAAGAGCTGGCGCATGATTATTTGTGGAGATTCCGCGAAGGGCTGCCTTCACGGGGGCAAATCGGTATTTTTAACCGCTCGTATTACGAGGAAGTGATTGCGCCGCGCATCCACGACTTGTTAGGGGAAACGCCGCTGCCGGACGAGTTGATAACCGATAATGTCTGGATGACCCGTTACCGCCAAATCAATGATTTTGAGCGTTATTTGACGGAAAATGGTTTCCCGGTTGTGAAATTCTTTTTCAATATGTCAAAAGAAGAACAGAAAAACCGTTTGCTTGAACGGATGAAAGATCCTGAAAAGAACTGGGAGTTCTCTTTTAGTGATGTGGAGGAACGGGAGCATTGGGATGGCTACCAGAACATTTTCGAGGAAATGTTGAACAATACATCCACCGAGCATGCACCGTGGTACGTGTTGCCAGCTGACAACGAATGGTTCTCGCGTTATATCGTCGCAGAGGCGATGGTGAAGGTGTTGGAGAACATCGATCCGGAATTCCCGGAAATTTTGGGCGAAGCGCGCGAAAAGCTGGATAAAGCGATCAAAAAAATGGAACAGGAATAAGTTTCTGCTTCGCCGTCTCATCTTTGGATGGGGCGGCGTTTTATTGGAGGTTTCAAATTTTTTATGGAGGTTTTGTATAGGGAATAGAGCGGGTAAATGAAAAGGAAATAAATGAAACGGGGAAATCGCGTGAACTTACATAATGGAGACTTGTATTGGAATACAACGGAATTTAAAGAATTGCGCAAGAACGATAAAAAATCGCCCGCAGCTAACTATGATGTCATCGTGGTCGGCGGCGGGATGTCGGGGGCGCTCAGCGCGTATACGATGAAGAAACAGGGGCTTTCCGTCGCTCTGATCGACAAGGATATAATTGGCCATGGCAGCACCTCGGCGAATACCGGGCTGCTGCAATACTCGAACGACATCATGCTCCACGAACTAGCGCAGCAAATTGGTGAAGAAGATGCGGTGCTGTTCTACAAAGCTTGCCGAAAAGCCGTTGAACAATTGAAAGAGATGGCTGCCGAGCTTGATCATGATTGCAGCTTCCACTCACGCAAAAGTTTATACTTTGCGTCTGAAAAATCGGATGCCCAGAGGCTTCAAAAAGAGTTCGATATGTTGCAGCGCCACGGCTTCGAAGTGGAGTATTGGGACCGGAGGACAATTGAACAGCATTATCCTTTTTCCAAAGAAGCCGCGTTGATCACTTTCGGCGACGCCGAAGTGAATCCTCTGCTTTTCAGCCAGGGCGTGATTGACAAGGCGAGGGACATGGGCGTCGATTTGTTTGAGGAAGTCGATATTACAAATTACAGCGAAGGGGAAGAGGGCGTCGAGTTGGAGACGTCTGCCGGCAGTTTTTCGGCAGGCCAGATCATTTTCGCGATCGGCTATGACAACGCTCCTTTTCTTCAGCAAGGGCAGCTTGAACTGAACCGTTCTTTTGTCGTCACTTCTTCGCCGATTGAGGATTTAGGAGCGTGGAAAGACCGCGCGCTGATTTGGGAAACACAGCGCCCATACCTCTATTTGCGGACAACCGATGACAATCGCATCATCGCGGGAGGGCTGGACGAACCGTTTTCAGAAGACGGCGGAAGCCGGACCCACTTGGTCGAACGGGCGGGTGAGCTGTCGCAGCAAGTGAAAGCGTTGTTCCCGATGTATTCTTTTGACACGGATTTCTCCTGGTCCGCCGCATTCGGCGAATCCGGCGATCAGCTGCCTTTCATCGGACGGCATCCGCAGAAAGCCCGCTATTATTACTTGCTTGGCTACGGCGGGAATGGCACGGTCTACAGCATGCTCGGGTCGGAACTATTGGCGGATCTGATCCACGGGCGGCCGAATCCGCTTGCTGGCCTGCTGAAAATCGGGCGTTTAAGCTCATAGAAAAAAGGCGGATTCCTTTAGAGGGAATCCGCCTTTTTCACGTTATTTGACAGCGCATGCATTAGGTCCCCATTCTGTATGGGTCTTGCCGGTACTTGCCCAGTGAACTTGGTTCAGCACTTTGTAGGATCCTTGCGGCAAATTATTGAACGTTACTGAGCTGATGATGTTATTGGATGATGCGCTGCGCCAGCCTTTCAGGTTCGGATTAAAGCCGTAAGGCGTGACGTAGGCGTATGCCGGATAATTCATGGAAGACCATTGGACATATTGCTGGCCGTTGTAGCGGTAGAGAATCGGATTCCAAAACACCGTGTCTGTAGCCCGGCCATCCCACGCGACCGCCGATCTTGGCGTATAGGCGCGGACAATCCCTTTACCGCTGCTGTAAGCGCCCGCACAGGAAATGCCTCGGACTTGATGAGACGGCCAGTTGTCATCGCCATTATGCGCGGCAGCTGGTTCGGCTGCGAAATTCATACCGAACAATAAAGACGAGGCGAGCAGAACCTTCATTCCAATTTTGAAAGGCCGTGTCCGGCGAATTTTTGCATCTATGAAAGGGGGAGTTTTATCCATGATCGTTGCCTCCTTGAAATCCTGAATGACTATGCCTGAAGGATCTTTATGTAGTTCTGAAGATTCAGATTACTGTTATCTTATCATAAAATTACTACAGAGAGCCAATGAAAATAAAAAAAAGTTAAAATAATTCGCCGCAATCGGAATGACGGTTGGCGAGTAGATTTCAGAGCGCACGAGCATAGCCCTTTTAATTATCTGAATATTGACAATACGCAGGAAAAGGATACTATAATAAGTAGAAAAACCTTTGGCTAAGGCATCGGATATCAGAGGAATATGGCTCATCATTCTGAAAAGGAGGAAAAGAATTGACTACTTTTGAAGAAAAACAGCCGGCTGTGTCTGTGGAAAAATTGAAATGGATGTATGAAATGATGGCGAAGAGCCGTTATTTCGAAGATCAGATGGTGGAAGTTTATACCGAGGGCAAGACACCGGTCTTCAATATTGGGGCCGGTCCTGTGCCTGGGGAAATGCATTTATCGACGGGTCAGGAGCCTGCAGCTGTGGGCATTTGCGTGCATTTGACGAAAGACGATACAGTGACCGCGCCTCATCGTCCGCACCACCATGCTATCGCAAAAGGCGTCGACTTGAAGAAAATGACCGCTGAAATGTTCGGCAAAGAGACGGGGCTGGGCAAAGGGAAAGGCGGACATATGCATTTGTTCGATCCGTCAGTGAAATTCTCCTGTGGCGGAATTGTCGCCGCGGGTATTCCGCATGCAGTCGGAGCCGCAATGGCTGCGAAAATGCAAGGCAAAGACTGGGTAGCTGTAGCATTCATCGGCGAAGGGGCAGCGAATGCTGGAGCGTTCCACGAATCGCTGAATTTGGCGGCTGTCTGGAATTTGCCGCTCATTCTCGTGGTGGAAGATAATTCATACGGGATTTCTGTACCGAAAAAGGCGGTAACTGCGGTTGAAACGAATGATCTTCGCGCTGCCGCTTATGGCATCGCGGGCGCACACGTCAAAGGGAATGACCCGATTGCAATGTACAAAGTTTCTGAAGAAGCGGTGGCAAGAGCGCGCAACGGACAAGGCCCGACGATTATCGAAATTGAGACATACCGATTCCTTGGCCATTTCCAAGGAGATCCGGAATTGTACCGCGATAAGGCGGAAGTGCCAGGGCTGCGCGAGCAGGATCCAATCCTGAAACTGCGCAACAGCCTCGTCGAAGCGAAAGGCGCAACAGAAAAAGAATTACAAAAGATCGAAAAGCGGGTCAAACAGGAAGTGGACGAAGCTTATCAGTTCGCCCGCGACAGCAGTTATCCGTCGCCTGAAGCCGCGTTGGATGATGTGTTCTCATCTTAAATTCAGAAAGGGGTCTATTCCGAATGAAAACGGCGAAAAAAAGAATATTGACTGGCAATAAGGCGATGGCTGAAGCGATCGCGCTTGAAATGGAACGTGATCCGAAAGTCTTTGTACTGGGCGAAGATATTGGAAAGTACGGCGGGATTTTCGGTTCGACACAAGGCCTTATTGAGAAATTTGGAAAGGAACGGGTGCTGGATACACCAATTTCCGAGACCGCGTTCATCGGAGCGGCAATCGGAGCGGCTGCGGAAGGGATGCGCCCGATTGCTGAGCTGATGTTCGTGGACTTTTTCGGCGTCTGCATGGATCAAATCTACAACCATATGGCGAAAATCCAATACATGTCCGGGGGCAATGTGAAATTGCCGATGGTGTTAATGACTGCGGTAGGCGGCGGCTATAACGATGCCGCGCAGCATTCACAGACGCTGTACGCGACATTCGGCCATATGCCGGGTTTGAAAGTGGTTGCCCCGTCGAATCCGTATGATTTGAAGGGCATGATGATTTCGGCGATCCAGGACGACAACCCGGTCTTGTTCATGTTCCATAAATCGCTGCAAGGCCTGGGCTGGATGGAACAGCTTGATGTATCGGTAGGGCATGTGCCTGAAGAATCCTACACGGTGCCGCTGAACAAAGCGAAAGTGATGCGCGAAGGCAAAGATGTGACGATCGTGGGCATTCAGATGACGGTGCATCAAGCTATGGAAGCGGCGGAACGCCTTGCAGAAGACGGTATCGACGCCGAAGTGATCGATCTGCGTTCGATTGCGCCGATCGATAAAGAAACAATCATTGATTCGGTCAAGAAAACGCACCGTCTGTTTATCGTCGATGAAGATTATAAATCATACGGCATGACGGCAGAAATAGCCGCGATCGCCGCGGAAGAAGCGTTTTATGATCTCGAAGCACCGATCCGCCGGCTGGCGAATCCGGATGTGCCGATTCCATACAGCCGGCCGCTTGAGCAATTTGTGCTGCCGAATGCAGACAAAATCTATGAACAAGTGAAGAATTTGATGAACGAATGACACGATAGGTACAGGAGGCGTTGGGATGTTTGAAGTGAAGCTGCCGAAGTTAAGGGATGATGTGGAGGAGAGTTTGGTCGTCGTCTGGTTTGTGTCTGAAGGCGATGCTGTTGAAAAAGGCGATCGCCTGGTAGAAGTGCAAACTGAAAAAGAGGTCTCTGAACTGGATGCGGAATTGAGCGGAAAGGTAAAAGAGATTATAGTGAATCGCGGAGAGTCGGCCAAAGTGGGCGAGGTCCTTGCATTGATTGATACGGAAGGCAGCCCAAAGCCGAAGCCTGTGAAACAGAAAACGGCAGGGAAGGAAGCGTCGGCGCCGGCTGACTCTAAGAACTCGAAACCGGAAGTGCAAAAAATTGCGCAGCAGGCGCGGGAAAAAGAAGAAGCGCCTAGCGGCGAAGAACCGGTGAAGATGGTACGCATCGCACCAGGCGTCCGCAAATTGGCGAGGGAACTTGATGTGGACATCGACAAAGTCAGCGGTACGGGCAGGAACGGCAACATTACGGGGGACGATATCCGCAAAGCGGCTAGTCCGCTAGCTGAGGCGAGTGCTGAAAAAGCGGAGTCGGATGGTGCGATTCCGCTGTCGGGAATTCGGGGGACAATCGCGCGGCGGATGGTGGAAAGCCTTCAGCAAAGTGCACAGCTCACCGAAACGGCGTGGGCGGACGTCACCAAGCTGGTGTCCAAGAAAGAAAAGCTTGGCGATGCTGTCGGTTGGACCGCATTGCTCGCGAAGGCGGTTGCCAAAGCGTTGAGCACGCATCCGCACATGAACGCCCATATTTCAGATAATAACATCCTACCTAAAAACGACATTAATCTCGGATTTGCGGTCGATACCGAGCAGGGGCTGCAAGTGGCAGTCGTGCAGGGAAGCGATAAACTGGCGGCTGCTGAGCTGCATACGAAACTTGTAGAACTCGCGGAAAAAGCGCGCGGCGGCAAGCTTGCCAAGACGGAAAGTAGCGGCAGCACCTTCACCATTACAAGCCTGGGTGGATACCGCGTCCAATTTTTCACGCCAATCATCAATCCGCCGGAAACGGCCATTCTCGGCATCGGGCGGATTGAAGACCATCTGGTACTTGAAAAAGGCAAGGTGCGTGTCCGAAAGCGGTTGCCGCTCAGCTTGACTGTGGACCATCGCGCGGTTGACGGCGCTCCAGCCGCAAAATTCCTGGACGACCTGATTTCATTGCTGGAAAAACCGAAGCTGTTTATGGAAAAGAAAGAAGAGAAGTAATAGAAAAAGCCGTCCATTTGGGCGGCTTTTTTACTCAATAAACGACATTTCGGGCACCCAGGTCGACATATGTTCTTTTGCTGCTTCGTTCAAGTTAGCATCGACATTTTTCAGAAGATCGACTTCGAAATTTCGCAAATTGGTGTTGCGGACAAAGGTGGGGGTGAATGCCGGTTCTTTCAAGGTGATCGTTTTGCCATCGGCGTTCTCCGTCTTCTCGACTTCCAGGTGAAGGATGCCGCCGATTTTTCGCTCCAGCACGTCTTGGCCCGATAGGAAATTGCCGAGCGAGTATACGGCGAATGCCTTGCGCCCATCACTTGCTTCGATCCATTCGGCCGGCTGCAAAACATGCGGGTGGTGGCCGATGATGATATCCGCGCCATTGTCTGCTGAGAAATGCGCCAAGTCGATCTGTTCGGCGTTCGGCATATTTTCATATTCGACGCCGAAATGGAGGCTGAGGACCACGACGTCCGATTGAGCTCGCGCTTGCGCCAAATCCCTTTGGATAACATCCTTATCAATACGTTTCACCAAATAGTCCTTGCCGGCGGGTGTAAGGACGCCGTTGGTGCCGTATGTGAAAGATAAAAACGAAAACGTGATGCCATTCTTCGTGATAGTTGTGACTTCATCTTCCTGTGCAGCGGACAAATAGGAGCCGGTATGTTTGACGCCGATTGAACCCCAATAAGTGATGGCGTTCTCGATCGCCTTGACGCCGCGGTCTAGCGTGTGGTTATTGGCCATTGAAACGATATCGATGCCGGCGTTTTTCATTGCGTCGCCCACTTCATAGGGGCTATTAAAAGAAGGGTAGGTCGATACGCCGATTTCACTGCCGCCGATGATGCTTTCCGAGTTCGCGACGGTGATGTCGGATTGGCTAAGGAACGGTGTTACTTTCTCAAACATCGGGTTGAAATCATAGCCACCTGCGGTTTGTGCGTCCTTGTAAACAGTGCCGTGGATAAGCACATCGCCGATTGCGGATATCGATGCTGTGCGGGTTCGGCTTAATTCCGTCGTAATGATGTTTGACGGTGCCGCACGTGTGCCGAAATTACTGGTACTCATTTCTAAAACAGCGGCTTGTTCCGGCGCACAGCCGGTGAGCGCCAAGCCGTAAACCATCAAAGCGGTGATGAAAATTCTGAAGCGCAACTTCAATTTGCTAAACCCCCCGATCAATCTGCCATGCAAATGAAAAATTTACTAATGCAAGTGAAGCCTAATGATAACTGTTTAGATATTGTACTGTATTTATGCTTAATTAACTAGTGAATTTTGAAAGTTTAAGGAATATTGCGTCATTACGATTGATTACAAATACCTAATGAAATTTACTCAAATAATAAATCGCTTGCCCTTACAAGTTTTTGCGGATAAATTCCTGTATCGCAGCGGTGCCTTCGGCTTGATGGCCGGATAAGAGATGGCCACCGCTTTCGAAAATGGCGGTTTCAGGATGCGTGCGGGCAATGAATTTTTCCGTGCAATCGAACAGCACCATTGGATCGTCTTTTGCGTGAATGACGAGGATTGGGGATTTGATGTCTTCTACTGGATATTTTTCGTAATTCAAATCCATATCGAGATTAGTGATGTTTGCGTCTGTTTCGATGCCTTTGCGGCGCGGTTTGATCGGCAGCATCGTCTGGAAAAATTCCTTATTGATGTCTGAACCGAACAGCACGCTGAAGACTGGACGCAGAGATTTAGTGGTTAGCCACATCGGGAATTCGCTCAGCAAAGGGATAGGCGGCCCGGCCGGTTTTAATTGGTCCGGCGACATTTTGCATGACGGGACGCCGGAAGAAACGAGCACCAGCCCTTTTGTCCGTTCCGGGTAAGTGAGGGCGAATGATAACGCTGCTGCGCCGCCGGCAGAAGTGGCCAGTATGAAAGCTTTTTCGATATTCAGTTCATCAAGCAATTCAGCAAACACTCTTGCTTGATTTTGGGGCGTCGGCTGGACTGGGAGTTTGGAGCCCGGATAGCCGAAACGGGACAATGCGATTTTTCGGTGATCTTCCCCAACCATTCCTTTGAGTGAAGCCATGCCTTGGTCGTAGCCCCCGAAAATGCCATGGCTGATCAGAATCGGTTCGCCCCAGCCCTCATCGATGTAAGCCATCTTGCCGAATTCCGACTTGAAACTTGCCGCTCCGTATTCCTCGAGCCGCTTATAAGCGCGCCGCATATCGGCGACATAGAGAAGCGAAACTGTGACGGCGGCTGCTATTGCGGCAGCTTGAAGAGATTTGCGCATAAGAGTTCCTCCTTTTATCTAAAAATTCTGTCAACTACTCTGTTAAAGTATAACCGATTGCGCCGCGTAAATAAATGCCTATGTGCAAGGAAAAAGCCCTTCATGCATGGCATGAAGGGCTTTGCGTTTTCAGTTTAAGGATTTGTCGACCAAAGCGCAGCCGATTTCAGCAAGATGCGCGGGTGCAGCTTTAGCTGGGCAACCATCACTTCCGCTAGATCCTCCGGATGCATGACGTTCTCCGGATCGCCTTGAATCAAGTTCTCGGACTGGGCCAAGTCGGTTACGACAGTGCTTGGAAGCAACGCGCTGACGCGGATGTTATGCTTCCGCACTTCGAGCATGAGCGACTCGGTTAACCCGAGCAAGCCGAATTTAGACGCGCTGTATGCACTTGTTACCGGCGCGCCTTTTTGTCCGGCCGTCGATGCGATGTTGATGATGTCGCCGCTTTTGCGTTCGATCATTTCAGGCAGGACGGCATGCGTCACATTGTAGACGCCCATCAGATTGACATCGATGATTTTCTTGAAATCTTCCGGCGGCAATTCGAGAAACTTGCCGAATTTGCCGATGCCGGCATTGTTGACGAGGATATCGATTGACCCTAGCTCGGATTTAATATGCTCGACGGCTGAAAGCACAGCTTCGTTGTCGGACACGTCAGCCGCGGCCATGACAGCTTTGACTCCGTATTGCTCCAGCTCTTTTAAAACTTCTTCAAGATGTGCGCCAGTTCTGCCAAGGAGCCCAACGTTGATGCCTTCTTTGGCGAAAGCGATAGCGGTTGCGCGCCCGATGCCTTTACCTGCTCCGGTGATCAGCGCATTTTTGCCTTTTACTTCTTGCATGCTCAAACACTCCTTTGGTATGTATTGAATTTGTCTTCCGTATTATATCAACCCGATTCCATACAAGCTAAACATCCGCTCGGAAAAAGGATTTTACTCTCTGGCGTTGAATGTTATCTATAAACACGCTTTGGATTGATAACTAAAGGAGGCTATAAAATGACAGAATCAATGTTTCAAAAAGCTTTGCACGGACGTTCCGCCCACGTGGACATGGCATTGATATTCGACGGATTGGATTGGCAGGCAGCCGGGAAAAAACCGGAACATTGCCCGCACTCGGTATGGGAACTGCTGTACCACATGAATTATTGGCAAGACTTCATGCTCGGTTATTTGAAAGGCAATGTCATGAAAGGGCCGGACCATCCGGAAGAATCCTGGCCAACTGACCCGATGCCGGAAAGCAGGAAGTCGTGGGATTATGGCGTTGAGCGCTTCCTGCAAGGTTTGAAGGAAGCGGAACAAGAAGCAGGAAAAGATTTTGCGGAAGAGGGGTTCGGCAGTACCGGCAGAACGCGCGGCGATTTGCTGATGGTGCTGATCAACCACAATAGCTACCATGCTGGCCAAGTCATCACGACCCGCAGTTTAATCGGCACGTGGCCGCCGCAATACGATTACGAAGTCTGAAGAAGGATTCCTTAACGATGCAATCGAAAGGGGATGGACGATAAGGCTGGAAGACAATAAGGGGGCAGCTGCAATGTGAGCGCAGCTGTTCCGCCTAATAAATCCAAAAATGCCTGCAGTGAAAATCACTGCGGGCATTTTCATGCCCAGAAAAAAATAGTTTGTTTTCTGCCAGCTGATATATAATCGGAATAAACGGATAATTCGGAGGCGAAATGATGGAAACGATGGAACTTACAGTACAAAGTATTTTGGACATGGATGCGACGCAATTGTCTCGGCTTATTGCGCAAAAGAAAATCACCTCAAGAAAGGCTGTCGAAATCTTCATTGCGCATATCAGGAAGATCAATCCCGCCGTCAACTGCCTCGTGGAGGACCGCTTTACAGAAGCGCTCGAAGAAGCAGAGCGGGCAGATGCGCAAATCGACGCAGGAACGGCCAGCGGCAAATTATTCGGTGTTCCGATCGGCATGAAAGAGGCATTCAATGTCGCCGGCATGCAGACGACAGGCGGCTTGTTGCGCCGAAAAGGCTCCTTCCAGCAAACCGATGCGGAAGCTGTGCGCAAATTGAGAGCGGAAGGCGCGATCATCTTGGGTAAAACGAATACGCCGGAGCTGTGTTTTTGCCAGGAAACCGACAACAAGCTTTACGGGCGCACGAACAATCCACATGACCTGTCCTGCACAGCAGGCGGCTCAAGCGGAGGCGAAGCTGCATTGATAGCTGCGGGAGGGGCAGCTGTTGGGCTGGGTTCCGACATTGGCGGCTCTATTCGCTTTCCCAGCCATTTTAATGGTGTCATCGGCTTTAAATCAGGAAAAGGCCAAGTATCTTCCGAAGGCAGTTATCCGGCTGTAGAAGAAAGGCTTCAAGAACGTATGCTTGGCATTGGCCCGATAGCGAAAACGGTCAGGGATGCCCGGCTCCTTTATTCCATTGTGGCCAAAACGCCCCCTGCGAAAAAGCAATTGCATCAATTCACGGTCAACGTATTGCCGAAGACGGGGTATCCATTATCGCTGGTGACCGCGCATCTGCTTGACTCGATTTACGCAGATCTGTCGCGGGAGTTTAATACCGAGCGGGAAGCACCGCCGTATTTTGAGGATTCCGCCGGGCTATGGCAGGAAATCATGTCTATCGGAGGAGCAGAGGGGCCGAAGCGGGAAGCGTTTGGTGCTCAGCCGTCCCAGCCCATACAGGAATATATAAAAGAACGGATGACAGGAACAGCTGATATACACCGCTATCTGTCATGGGCGCTAATCGGTGCATCACTGTTCAAACCATCAGCGAATCGTGTGAAGAAAATCACAAAGTTCATCGAACACGGCGACCATATCCTGGAAGGTTATTTTCACGGCCATATTCTGGTGCTGCCGGTTTACCATACAGGCGCAGCAAAGCACGGCGCCGTTTATAATGAAATCTTTTCCTTAAAGAAAACTTTCCTGCAATACTTGCCATATGTAGCATACGCTAACGTCTGGGGTTTGCCTGCCTTGACCGTGCCAGTCGGCATCGATGAAAACGGCATGCCCATCGCTGTGCAGCTAATCAGCAAAAATGGCAATGAAGACGCATTATTCGAATTGGGCGAGTGGCTGGAGCAACATTACGCCGGATACCGGCGGGCGCAAATATAAAGCGGCGAAAGCGGTTGTTTTATTCGCCACAGAGAAGGGGAATAGGGTAAGAGGATCTATCAGAGGAGGGGTCGCATGAAAGTGTTTGTTTTTGGCAGCGGCGGCGAGATCGGCGGGCATGTGCTGAAACAGCTGTCTGGCCGGGGGCACGAAGCGGTTGCCATGGCGGAAACGGAAATCCAGGCGGAGGAGCTCCAAATGCTGGGCGCATCCAAGGTCATTGTGGCGACGGAAAAGGACTTCAGCGGAGTATTGGACGGCTGCGACGCAGTCATCTACATCGCCCGCGACAATCCGATTGCCGGAGAAAACAAGAACATGCTGGTCGATCACCAAGCAACCATCCGCGCAGTCGAAGGAGCCCGGCAGCAGGGAGTAAAGCGCTTTATCTATTTAAGCCCGGTACGCCCCGATGAATCGGAAGAATCGAAAGAGACCGGCGCAAAAGACGAACCAGAGGAAATGATTGTACGGTCCGGACTGGTTTATACCGTGATCCGCGCGGGCAAGTCCGCCAGTAGACCCGCAACAGGCACGATCACTGCAGCCGAATCCGTAGGCGATGCACAAGGTGAGATTCCGTTTGAAGATGTGGCTTCTGTGCTTGTGGAGTCTATTGGCAGCGTGGCGGCGGGCAACTGCTCCTTTGAAATTGCGCCGGGGACAACAGCAATCAACGAAGCGCTGCAAGCGCTGAAATGAAGAAAGATAACTTTGAAAAGGTGGGTTATTGATGGGGAAAATATCGAAACACTTGCCGACGGCGCTGACAGGAACAATGATTCTGGCGCCGTTGGCGTATGTGGCTTACCTTTACCAAAAGGATGATAATCAGAAACAGCATGCAATCTTGCGGAACTTTCCACTGCTCGGGCGGGTCCGCTATATAACGGAAGCAGTGGGACCTGAACTGCGGCAATACTTGTTTTCAGATGATAATGAAGGAAAGCCGTTTTCGCGCCTCCAGTTCGAGGACGTCACACGGTCTGCGAAATACAATCAGCGCCTGATTGGCTTCGGTTCCAACCGGGATTTTGACGAAGAAGGCTATTACATACGGAATAGCCTGTTCCCGCGCCTTGAGACGGAACTTCGCGTCGACAATACCGAGAAAATCGACACGTATAAATACGTCATCGACAAAGAAGGATTGTTGACGCGCAAAGAGCATCGCGAAGGCGTGCAAATCGATCCGTATTACTTGCGTGACGAAGATGCGGTCGTCCTCGGTGAAAACAGAGTGCGCGAACCTTTCCGCCTAAAGGGGCTGATCGGGCAAGCAGGCATGAGCTACGGAGCGCTCGGGGACCACGCGATCACCGCGTTATCAAGTGGGCTGGCGCTCGCCGGAGGAACTTGGATGAATACGGGCGAAGGCGGGTTGTCCGACTACCACCTCAAAGGCGGAGCGGACATCATGATGCAAATCGGCCCGGGCTTGTTCGGCGTACGGACGCCAGCCGGTGAGTTTTCCATGGAAGCATTCAAGGAGAAAGCGGCGATCAGCCAGGTCAAAGCGTTTGAAGTGAAGCTTGCGCAAGGCGCAAAAACGCGCGGCGGACATTTGGAAGGCAAGAAAGTCACGGAAGAGATTGCGCGGATCCGCTTGATTGAGCCTGGTAAAACTGTCAACAGCCCGAACCGTTTTGTGGAGTACGATACGTTTCCGAAGCTTTTCGACTTTGTCGACGAGTTGCGCGAAGCCGGCGGCAAGCCGGTGGGCATAAAGATCGTGGTTGGGGATATTGAAGGATTGCGGGAAATGGCACAGATTATGAAAGAGCGCGGAAGCCAAAGCGGCCCGGACTTCATCTCCATCGACGGCGGCGAAGGCGGCACGGGAGCGACCTACCAGGAGTTGGCGGATTCAGTCGGGTTGCCGATCATGACCGCTTTGCCGATTGGGGATGAAGTGCTTCGTGAATACGGCGTCCGGGATCAGGTCAAACTGATTGCATCCGGCAAATTGATCACACCGGATAAAATAGCGATTGCGCTGGCGATGGGGGCTGACCTCGTGCAGATCGCCCGCGGCTTCATGATCAGCGTCGGCTGCATCATGGCCGAAGTATGCCATACGAAGACCTGTCCGGCCGGAGTGGCGACAACTGACAGGGAGCTGCAGGAAGGGCTCGTTGTGGAAGAAAAGCTCTTCCGGACGACGAATTACCTGACGTCGCTGCGCGCGGGATTATATAATAT
>DATISS010000034.1:0-19346 GCA_035468565.1 Planococcus sp. (in: firmicutes) | reverse complement strand
GATGCCCAGCCCCTCGAGGTCGCTTCGGGTTTGGGGTGAATGGCAAAAAGCGCCATCCATCCCAAACCCTACAGCGCTTGTCGGGGCTAACGCGGGCACCTCCACATTTCTTCATTACAAAAATGTAAGCGAAATGAAAGTGAATGCGATAGAGGGAAAGCTTGCGCTGCGGCACAATAAGGTTAACAAGAAAACACAGGAACCGGCTAGTAATCGGATGGAGGAAACGATCATGGAAAATGTCTATGCGGAATACAATCGTTATATCTATCATTTATGCCTGAAATTGACGCGCAACAAAGCTGAGGCGGAAGATTTGATGCAAGAGGTGTGGCTGAAAGTCGTGCGCTATGAGTCCTCGATCAAGGAAGTCGACCACGTAAAAGCCTGGCTGACGACGATCTGCATGAACACTTTCCGTGACCGTTACCGCAAAAATGTGCGCCGCAGCAAGCATATGGTCCAACAGCCGGAAGGGCTAGACGTATCTTTGCTGGATCTGATCCCATCAGACGCGGCAGGCACAGCGGAATTGTTGGAACAGCAGGACGTTTCCAACATGATCCGTGGCAAAATATCGGAATTGGATTCGATCTATCGCACAACCATCCTTTACTTCTATGTACACCAATTGTCGCTAATTGAAATCGCGGAAACGATGAAAGTGTCGATTGGCACAGTAAAATCCCGTTTGTTCCGCGGCAAACAGCGCCTAAAAGATATGCTTATGGAAGACGCACGCACGCGCGAATACGTCGTCATAGCCTAAGCACCATATGCAAAAACCCACCTTTAAAAGGTGGTTTTTTTTTCCATAAAATTAAATCATTATTTTCACTTCTTCTTGCTATAATGAAAGGAGAGGGGGAGCGAATCATGAAGAAAAGAGTCAAAGGGTGGAGCAAGCGAAGAAAAATAATCTATGCAACAGCAGGGGTATTGGCCATCATGTATTTGATCGTTATCATGTGGCATACATATAAACCATTGCCTGAAGGAATTTCATACGAAGGCGAATTGCGCAATTTAGAGAACGTGGAAATGCTGTATGACCTTTCATATGCCCAGGATAAAGAAGGCACGCAAACTGAGTATCACCTGGAAATATTCGATGAGATTTTTACAATGATTGATGAAGCCGAAGAATTTATCGTCATGGATCTTTTCCTTTTTGATAATTATAATGACCAAAAAATAGATTATCCGGCTATATCCGAATTGCTGACAGATCATTTATTGAAAAAGAAGGAAGAAAATCCGGATATGCCGATTTATTTTATCAGTGATCCATTGAACATCGGCTACGGCTCTTATGAAAACCAATTTTTCGATTCGATGGACAATGCAGGGATTGAAATCATCATTACCGATCTGGATAAATTGCGCGACTCGATGCCGCTGTATTCAGGCTTTTACCGTGTGATTTTCCAGTGGTTCGACACCGGCGGCCGTGGCTGGGTGCCGAATAGCATGTCCAGTGACGCGCCGGATTTATCCATCGCATCTTATCTGACGATGCTGAACATCAAAGCGAATCACCGAAAAGTGGTCATTACGGAAAAAGAGGCCATCATCAGCTCGGCGAATCCGCATAACGCCAGCGGCCTGCACGGCAATATGGCGTTTAAAGTGAGCGGCGAAATCATTAATGACTTATTGGAAGCGGAAGAAGCTGTTTCGAAATTCTCCGGAGGGCCGGAATTCCCGAGAATCGATGCAACTGAAGCAATAGGAGAGTACCAAGCGCAATATTTGACGGAAAAGAAAATCCTCGATGCCCTGCTGGCGGATATTGCGAAAGCGGAAGAAGGGGATGACATCCGCCTTGGCATGTTCTACGTCGCGCAAGCGGAAGTGGTTGATGCTTTGGAAGACGCAGCGAATAGGGGCGTCGATGTCAGGATGATCCTTGACCCGAACGAAAATGCCTTTGGCAGAGAAAAGACCGGTCTTCCGAACCGTCCGGTAGTCAACGAAATTCTGGGGAACTCCGATAACAATGTGCAAGTGCGCTGGTACAATGCAATTGTGGGCCAGTACCATACGAAAACAATGATGATCAAGACAGCGGAAGAGACTTACATCTACGGCGGTTCGGCCAATTACACCGAACGGACCTTGGATAATTACAACTTGGAAAGCGATATCCGGATCATCGCCCCGAACGACAGTGACCTTACTGGAAAAGTGGATGGCTATTTCAACATGCTGTGGGACAATGAAGATGCGCTATACACGCTCGACGTTGAAGAATACCAGGATGACTTCACTTTCTGGCAGCGCGGAATCTACGCTTTCCAGAAATTATTCAAATTGACGACTTATTGATTTAGGCGTGCAGAAGCATTCTGCGAATAAAACAAAAAAGAAGCCCCGAGAAAAAATCTCGGGGCTTCTTTGAATTTTGGAGCTTAGATTGATTGTTTTCCAGCTTCGATCCATTCTTCCACATTCCAGACTTTTGTCGCCAATCCTTCGTAGAATTCAGGTTCGTGGCTGACCAGGACGATCGTGCCTTTATAAGCTTGCATTGCGCGTTTCAATTCAGCTTTGGCATCGATGTCCAAGTGATTTGTCGGTTCATCGAAAATCAGCCAATTGCTTTCTTCCATCATCAGTTTGCACAAGCGGACTTTTGCCTGCTCGCCACCGCTCAACTGAGTCATCGAACGGGAAATGTGCTCGTTCTTCAAGCCGGTGCGTGCCAAAGCTCCGCGGACCTGCCCTTGTTCCATGCTTGGGTATGCAGACCAAATTTCATCAAGCGGCGTATGGCTTGGCGCCTTTACTTCCTGCTCGAAATAGCTTGGCGTCAAATATTCGCCGCGGATGACATCGCCATCAAGCGGTTTGATCTTGCCAAGCATCGTTTTCAGCAGCGTCGATTTCCCGACGCCGTTCATGCCGACCAAGGCGATTTTCTCGCCGCGTTCAATCATGAACGTCAACGGCGGCAATAGCGCTTTGTCGTAACCGATCGTCAAAGCTTCCGCTTCGACTACATAACGGCTTGGGCTGCGGGTTTCTTTAAACGAAAATTGAGGTTTTGCAGCAACTTCCGGCTTGTCGATGCGGTCAATGCGGTCCAATTGTTTCTGCCGTGATTTTGCGCGTCCGGCAGAAGAAGCACGCGCTTTGTTTTTAGCGATGAACGTCTCGGTTTTCTTGATCATGTCGGCTTGTTTTTCATAAGCGTCCAAATGTTGTTTTTTTGCAAGATCCGCAAGTTCGATGAATTTCTCATAAGTGGCTGTATAGCGAGACAGGCGAGAGAATTCCAAGTGGAAGATGACGTCTGTCACACTGCTCATGAATTCCGTATCATGCGAAATCAACAAAAACGCATGCGGGTAGTTTTTCAAATAATTGACGAGCCACTGAATATGCTCTTCGTCCAAATAGTTGGTCGGCTCATCCAGCAATAGCACTTTCGGCTTTTCCAACAGCAATTTTGCGAGCAGCAATTTTGTCCGCTGTCCACCGGATAAAGCTTCGACCGGGCGCTCAAGGCCGATCGCGTCAAGTCCAAGGCCGCGTGCGATTTCTTCGATTTTCACGTCGAGTGTATAGAAATCGCCAGCATCCAGTGCATCCTGCACTTCCGCCATCTCTTCCAATAACTCTTCCAGATTGGCATCAGGGTCGCCCATTTGCATGGCAATATCGTTTAATTCCGCTTCTTTAATATACAAAGGCTTGAACGCATCCTGCATCGTTTCGCGGATTGAACGCCCTGGCGTCAATTGTGTATGCTGATCCAAATAGCCGTAATGCGTTCTCGGCTGCCATTCGACACGGCCGTCATCGTGGATGATCTTGCCCGTCAAAATATTCATCATTGTCGATTTCCCGACGCCGTTTGCGCCAACCAGGCCGACGTGCTCGCCTTCAACCAAGCGGAACGACACATCGTTGAACAAGGTACGGTCACCGAATGTGTGACTAAGGTTTTCTACTGTTAATAAAGCCATTTAATAAATTCCTCCATTTTTTCAAACCTATTAAGGTGATGCTAAACTCTTTGAATGCGGATGTGCCGAAAAAATCCAATTGCGCCGAATCAGGCGCAGGCGCTTGGCAAAGGCACCGGCATAAAAGATGTCAAAAAAAAATCGCGGTCTACAATGCCGCGAGTTGTTTGTTCAATTCCGCAAGATTTTGTTCCATGTTCGCTAAACGCTGTTCCGCTTTTTCCACCATTTTATGATGCCCGGTCGTTTCCAGCTTCTCGATGTCACCTTGATGGTGCACATAATCCATCTTCAATTCAGCGATTGCATATTCCAATTCTTCTCTAGTCAAAGAAATCCACCCTTAGTTTTTCCTTATTGTATCACAAATCCACAAAATTTAAATCCTTAAGCATCGGGCTTGTGCTTTCAAAAATTGGGGTATAACCGATATAATAGGCAATGCTTAAGAAAGGAGGCCGCATGCCATTAATAGTTTATTGTTCGATTTGATGCTTATCATTTTTCTAGGTGTGTTCTCCCAATGGGTTGCTTGGCGCCTTCAACTGCCAGCAATCGTCTTAATGTCAATCGCCGGCCTCTTAGCAGGTCCGCTGCTGGGCATCATCAGCCCGGCCACAAGTTTTGGCGACTTATTCAATCCATTTATTTCATTGGCGGTAGCCATTATTCTATTTGAAGGCAGTTTGAACTTGAACTTCAAAGAAATAAGGGGATTCAGTAAGCCGGTAGGGCGGATTGTAACCATTGGCGCATTGATCGCCTGGATTGCAGGATCGCTTGCCGCCCATTATATGGCGGGCTTGTCGTGGGCGGTGGCGTTCGTCATTGGCGGATTGTTCATCGTCACGGGACCGACGGTGATTTTGCCGATGCTCCGGCAGGCGAAGCTGAATGCGCGTCCGGCCGCCATCCTGAAATGGGAAGGCATCATCGTCGATCCGTTCGGCGCCTTGCTTGCGCTATTCGCTTTTCAGTTTGTGCTGTTCGCGATTGGCGACGAAACCGCCGCGGCGTTCGGCCTGTTTTTCCTGGCATCGCTGTTCGCTATCATTCTCGGCGTCGGCGCAGGATTCGGCATGGGCCGGATGTTCGAAAAAGGGCAAGTGCCCGAATTCCTGAAATCGCCTCTAGTCTTTGGCGTAGTGCTGCTGACATTCGTCGTGTCGGATTTGATCATGCACGAAACCGGATTGCTCGCAGTCACCGCGATGGGGATGACGATGGCCAATATGAATATCACGTCCATCAATGACATGCGCCATTTCAAGGAAAACATTTCCGTGCTGCTCATCTCCAGCATCTTCGTCATGCTGACAGCGTCGCTCAGCCTGGATGTACTGCTGGAAATCTTTAATTGGCGCATCATCGCATTTGTCTTGACGACGCTGTTCATCGTGCGGCCGCTGTCGATCTGGCTGTCGACAATCGGCACCGACCTGAGCTGGCAGGAGAAAACTTTGATCGGCTGGATTGCACCCCGCGGCATTGTCGCGCTGACCGTGTCGGGTTATTTTGCCAGCACCTTATTGGATGCCGGGTTTGAAGACGCGGAACTGTTGACCGCGCTGACGTTCGCGCTGGTGTTCTCAACGGTTGTCGCGCACGGCTTCACAATCGGCTGGCTCGGCCGCAAATTGGGGCTTGCGTCGTCAGAATCCCCGGGCGTGCTCATTGTCGGAGGCAGCCGCTTCACCATCATCCTCGGCAAAGTGCTGAAGGAAATGGACCAGAAAGTGCTCATCATGGATCCGTCATGGGGCCGGCTGCAGCAGGCCCGCCAAGCGGAATTGCCGAACTTCACTGGCGAAATCCTGTCTGAACACACCGATTACGAAGTCGATTTGACTCCATACGAAATGATGATCGTTGCGTCCGAAACGGATTCGTATAACGCGCTTGTCGTCAATAATTTCGTCCCTGAAATGGGCCGCTTGAACCTTTACCAGACTGCTATTCACACCGGGGATCCGAGCGATTTCCATGCCTCATTGAGCGGCCGGACGCTGTTCGGCAACGACTGGAATATCCACGAACTCGATCGCAAAGCTGAACAGGGATACGCGATGCGCAAGACGCAGATGACCGGACAATTTTCGTATGAAGAATTTAAAATGCGGTCAATCGAAGGCACGATTCCGCTGTTCATCAAGCGCGCGCAGGGGAAACTTGAATTCATTACCGCGAATTCCGGACTGGAGCCGAAAGAAGGCGACACCCTCGTCAGCTTTTCTCCGCCGCAGCATCAGGAAATTCGCGTCCAAGGCAAACTGGAATCGAATCGCAGCCGCATCGAGTCTCAGTCTAAAGAATGAAATCTTCGATAGGAAAGTTTTTAGATGCGTATAATGAAACCGGGTTTGCTATCATAAAGTGAGGCCGATTGATCAGTTACTTTTAAAAAGGCGGCATGGCCGCCTGGCATATACGTATTTGAGGAGGATTCAACCATGAAAATTTTATTGGTGGACGGAACGATTATTGGAAGAAAAACAGGAGCAATCCTGGAGCAGGTGAAATTGTATATCGAGCAAACCAATCCCGAATTGACATTGGAAATCATGAATCTCAGCGATTTCGAGCATCAATTCGTCGATGGACGCCTGCTTGGCGAATACAACGAAGACATGCAAGAAATGATTCGCCGCTTTGAACAGGCGGACGGCTATATCATCGCTACACCCATTTTCCAGGGCTCGATTCCAGGTGTGCTGAAAAACGCCTTCGATATGCTCCATCCGCGCACGATGCGCTACAAGCCGGTATCGATCGTCGCGAACGGCGGCACGTACCAGCATCACCTGGTCATCGAGAACCAGCTGAAACCGATACTCGATTATTTCCGCTGCCTCGTCACGCCGAACTACGTCTACACGCACACGAGCCATTTCGACGAAACCAACTCCATCATCAACGAAGATGTGCATGACCGTTTGCGCGAATTAGCGCGTGTCTTCGCAGAATACGCGAAGATGAGCACGCATTTATCGAAAGAAACGATCGATAATCCATAAGCAATATTGAAAAAACCTCCCGCGGGAGGTTTTTTTGTTGTCCTGGACAGGTCGGTTTGGAAATTTTTTCTACAATCTAAATGTTTTATTCCATCAAACGGATTTACTTCCTCTGACTGCTGAAATACTTTCTCTAGCTGGCCGAATACTTTCCCTGAACCATCAAATACTATCTGTCGGAGGAGAAATACTTTCCAAGGCGCCAATTTCCTCAGGAATAAAATATACCCGGTCCTTATAACTTCCTTGAAAAGGCATTTGCGCCGATTTTAATAGTTTTGAAGAGGTGGCGATGGAGCTCACGCTGGTAAAATCACGGAATTCCCTGTTGGTGATGGTAAGCCCGACCAAATGCCGGTAATGCGCCAAAGCAGACAGGTGGCTATGGGCATCTGCATAGAGACATGCGCCGCAGCGCCATTTTTTCCGTGTATACAATAAGATTTGGCCATCGCATCGGGGACAAAGAACGCCTTTAAGAAAAGATGCAGGCAACATGGGCATGGCCAATGGTTTAGTGGAATGAAGCCGGAGCAGCTTAGCGGCAAGGTTCTTCGCCGATTTTTTTGATAAGGCATCTTCATTGTGGACCGACAGCAGCTCATCAAGCAAATACGGCAAACCGGAAGATTGGATAAGGATCCGGTTGCCGGCTTTTGAAGCGATAATGGCAGAAGGATAGGCGAAAATGATGGCGCCGATCACCGGCAACACAAGATTGTGCTGTTCAAGAAAATGTGCCATCCATTTTTCATGCCGCCTGATCTGGTCGTCCGGATTCCGCAAGCCGTCGATGCTGCCGTCTTTATTGGTCCGCGAAAATTGGCGGGTCTGAGAATCGAAATTCAATACCCCTGAAATGCTTTTGATTTCGAGTATTAATACAAAACGGCCCGTCACCAATACGGTGTCCATCTGATGAGAAGATTTCGGCTTCTGGATAAATAAATCATGGATAAAATAGTGGGGAATGGGAATATCGATTTCGTGCCACAAAGAATCCACGCGCTGTTCGCCGTGGTATCCGGCGCTGATGCGGCGAAGTTTTTCAGTCCAATGGGGGAATTGGGGGTGATTAGGGGGAATCCGTTTTAATAAACTCGCCAGCTGGAAGATTTCTGGCGGCGGGGTGCGGTGTTTTAAGATCAAAGCATCAGCTCCTTTATCGTTCTAATTTGAATATATCCCACGAGAGAACGTGCCGCAAGAATAATTTCCATTAAAAGGTTTTACTTCCTCTGAAGAGCGGAATACTTTCCGTTCGGAGCAAAATACTTTCTCACAATCTTCGAATACTTTCCCTGACCCCGAAAATACTTTCCAACCCCCATGCAAAGCCAGCAAATCCGGAAGATGTTATAATAAATGCTATAGAAATGAGGGTGAAGGAAATATGAAATCAGTCATACTTGCAGAAAAGCCATCGGTGGCGCGCGATATTGCACGCGTGCTGGGATGCGCTGAAAAAGGCAACGGTTATTTGGAAGGCAAGCAGTATATTGTGACCTGGGCGCTTGGGCATTTGGTGACGCAAGCGCAGCCGGAACAATACGACAACGACTTCAAAGAATGGAAGATGGAAAATCTGCCGATTATCCCGCAGCCATTCAAGCTGGTGCCGATCAAACAGTCGATGAAACAATACAACGCGGTGAAAACGCAATTGGCGCGGGGCGATGTCAATGAAGTCATCATTGCGACAGATGCCGGACGCGAAGGCGAACTCGTAGCGCGCTGGATCCTGGAGAAGACGAAAACGAACAAGCCGCTGAAGCGCTTGTGGATTTCGTCTGTCACCGACAAAGCGATCATCGACGGCTTCAACAATCTGAAAGACGGAAAAGCGTATGAAAACTTGTTCCAAGCCGCGGTTGCGCGTGCGGAAGCTGACTGGGTGGTCGGCATCAACGCGACGCGTGCATTGACGGTGAAATACAATGCCCAATTATCGACGGGACGTGTGCAGACGCCGACGCTTGCGATGATCGCCGAACGCGAAGGTCAAATCCGCAGCTTCCAGCCGAAGCCGTATTACGGGTTGCAGGCAGTTGCTGAACAAGCGGCTTTTACGTGGACGGACGGCAAGTCGCCTCAGTCGTTCGACAAAGATAAAATCGAAGGGCTGTTCAACAGGCTGGAAAATACACACGAAGGCATCGTCACGGACATCAAAGTGACGCCGAAGAAACAGCCCGCGCCGCCTTTATTCGACTTGACGGAATTGCAGAAAGAGGCCTATAAGCGCTATAGCTGGTCAGCGAAAGAGACGCTGAACACGCTGCAGAATTTATACGAGCGCTATAAGATCGTCACGTACCCGCGGACGGATTCGAAGCATTTGACGTCCGATATGAAAGACACGTTGAAAGACCGCGTCAAAGCCGTGCAGACCGGACCTTACCGCGCACTCGCGGCGACAATCCTGAAATCGCCGGTGGCTCCGCAAAAAGGCGTTATCGATGACAGCAAAGTGAGTGATCACCACGCCATCATCCCGACCGAGGAAACGCCGCAGATGCATAACCTTACCGACAAAGAGCATAAATTATACGACATGATCGCCAAGCGCTTTCTTGCCGTCTTTTACCCGATGTACGAATACGACCAGACGACGGTGACGATCGAAGCGGGAGGCGAAACGTTCCAGACAAAAGGCAATACGATCCGCAATGAAGGCTGGAAACGCGTTTATTCCGACGACGAGGAAAGCGGCGATACGTCGCTGCCGCCATTTGAAAGAGGGCAGAAACTCCACATCAAAGGCGTCGCATTGACGGAAGGCAAAACAAAGCCGCCGGGATTCTTCAATGAAGGAACCTTGCTTGGCGCGATGGAAAATCCTGCGCAGTTTATGGCAGGCGAATCGAAAGAACTGATCCAGACGCTTGGTGAAACCGGCGGACTTGGAACGGTGGCGACGCGGGCGGATGTCATCGATAAATTATTCAACACGTTCCTGATCGAAAAGAAAGGCAAGGATTTGACGATCACGTCGAAAGGCCGCCAATTGCTGGAACTCGTGCCGGAAGATCTGAAGTCGCCGAAGCTGACCGCGAACTGGGAACAGCAGCTGACGAAAATCGCAAAAGGTGAACTGAAGAAAGAAGAATTTATGAAAGAAATGATTCTATTCGCCGAGAAATCGGTATCGGACATCAAGAAGAACGACAAGAAATTCAAGCACGACAACATCACTGGCAAGACGTGCCCGGATTGCGGCAAGCCGCTGCTCGAAGTCAACGGCAAGCGTGGTAAGATGAACGTCTGCCAAGACCGTGAATGCGGCTACAAGAAACAAGTGGCGATGCAGACGAATGCGCGCTGCCCGAACTGCCATAAAAAGCTGGAAATGCAAGGCGAAGGCGATGGCAAGATTTTCGTCTGCAAATGCGGGCACCGGGAAAAGCTGTCGGCATTCGAAAAACGCCGCAACAGCAACCAGTCGAAAGCCAACAAAAAAGATGTCAATAAATTCATGAATCAGCAAGACGAAGCGCCGGCCAATACGGCGATGGCGGATGCCTTGAAGAAATTAATGGGGCAGAACGATTAAATTCCGCTCCCTTTAATGATATGCTAAAGACAAAAGAAGCAGGCGAGGTGCTGTCCATGGCGAAGAAAGTCGCGAAGACCAACGCGGCGCGCATTCTCGATAAAGAGAACGTGGCGCATGAAGTTCTCCAATACGATCCGCAGGACGGCAAGATTGACGGCGTCTCGGTTGCGGCAAAAATCGGCTATCCGGTCGACACCGTCTATAAAACACTCGTTGCTGTCGGGAGCTCGAAACAGCATTACGTCTTCATTATTCCGGTGGCGGAAGAGCTCGATCTGAAAGCCGCTGCGAAAGCGGCCGGCGAGAAGAAAATCGAGATGGTGCCGGTAAAGGAGATCCTCAATTTGACGGGCTATATCCGGGGCGGCTGTTCGCCGCTCGGCATGAAAAAGCCCCTCCCGTCATTTCTTGCCCGGCAAGCCGAAAGCTTGGACGAAATCATCGTCTCCGCCGGCAAGATCGGCATGCAGCTGAAGCTGTCGCCGGATGACCTGATCAAAACGATGAACGGCCATTACGCCGACGTAACAGCGGCGGGCTGATAGATAAGCCCATCCATTCGTTTGAATGGGTGGGCTCTCACTATGTAAAAGAAAGAAGGATATGAATGGGACGTGCATTTTTTTACCGCTGGCTGTTTTTTATTAGCGGACTGATCGTTTTGGCGCTCGGATTTACAATGATCATCAAGGCAGACCGGCTGGGCATCGGGCCGTGGGACGTCTTGAACGTCGGGTTATATCAGAATTTCGGGCTGACTATCGGGACGTGGGCGATTTTGGTCGGCTTGGCCGTCATCGTTTCCACGGTGGTGTTCACCCGCAAAATCCCGCAAATCGGCACATTTTTGAACATGCTGCTGATCGGCGTCTTTATCGACATTTTCAACTGGATGATTCCCGATATCGAAACACTTGGGGCACAAATTGCGATGTTCGTGGTCGGTCTGTTGATCGGCGGCTATGGCGTCGGGCTTTATGTGGCGCCGCGCATCGGAGCGGGTCCGCGGGACAGCCTCATGCTGCTGCTCGTTGAAAAAACCGGCCTCAGCATCAGCGTGATCCGGACGTCGATGGAAGTCACTGTAGCGTTCGTCGGCTGGCTGCTCGGGGGCCCTGTCGGAATCGGCACGATTGCCGTCGCATTATTCACCGGCAAAATCGTCCAAATCTCATTGCCGCAATTCGAGCGGCTCCTGAAACGAATCATCGAAAAAGGCGAGGACGTACCACCCGTTTTGAAAATCTAAAGCCAAATGCAGGGGAGTTGAATCCCTGCATTTTTTATGTTATAAATAAAACCAAGTAATTCAATAGGCATTATAATGATTATATCATATGCCGATATACTCCAGCGCATCTGCACAGGGTTAGGGACATCACAAAAATCATTAAAAGGGGTTTATTTATGGGACGCGAGTTCGTAGAGATTTTCGATGATTGGGTGCACACTTACGACGAATCAGTAGAAGGAAAAGATAAAGAATACGAAGACGTTTTCAAGCATTACGACGGCATCCTGCGGGCGACAGCAGATTTGGCGGTCAGTCCGGTTGTGGAGTTCGGCGTAGGGACAGGCAATTTAACGCTGAAACTGCTCGAGCGCGGCATGCACGTGACCGGCATTGAACCGAACGGGGCGATGCGCGAAGCCACTTCTCGCAAACTGCCGGAACTGGCGCTGTACGACGGAGATTTCCTGGACTTCCCACTAACAGGAGAAGTGAAGACCTTCACCAGCTCCTACGCATTCCACCACTTAACGGATGCAGAAAAAGCAAAGGCCTTCAAGCTCTATGCACAAAAACTGTCGGAGGGCGGCAAAGTCGTTTTTGCGGACACTTTGTTCGAATCTTCTGAAATAAAACAGCAAACAATTGAATTTGAAAGAGCACGGGCTTATTCTAATCTAGTAGAGGATTTGCAGCGCGAGTATTACACGACACTGCCGGTGCTTAAAAGACTGATCGAAGATGCAGGATTTACCGTAGAATTCACACAGTTGAACAGCTATGTATGGCTGATTGACGCTACTAAGGTGTGACGCAAGATAAGTTGGGGCACTTTTTAAAAATATATAAGTTGGACTAAAGAAGTATCTTATTAAACGCCGCACCAGGACGCTTTGGGCATGGCTCCTGTAATGAGCCGGGAAGAACACCCGACTCATTACTCCGCCTAGCCCCTTAACGCGCTGGCGCTGGATAAGCACTTACTGAAAAAATAAGAGCGATTCCAATGGTACTACTTTTCTGAAGATACGGAGCAAAACTGCGGAGAAAACCTTCTGCTCCTGCAGTGCTGCGCACTTCGTCGCAAAGACTCGCCCTCGCAAGCTTCGGTCAAGTCTTGCCTGCGGGGCAGCGTAGCGACGAGACAGCCGAGACCCCGGAAGCACGCGACAGCGGACTGAGGAGGCTTGGCGCTCGCCCGCGGCAAGCGAAGCGGTTTTGCGGAGTATCCGTAACTAAAAACCTTTAGTTCAACTTATATAGCCGAACACAAAATCACCATACCCAAAGGAGACGATCTTATGAAGAAGATGAATGTTGAAAGCTTTAACTTGGACCATACAAAAGTAGTTGCGCCTTACGTGCGTTTAGCGGGGGAGAAGACCGGAGCAAAAGGTGATGAGATCCGCAAATACGATATCCGCTTCAAGCAGCCGAACAAAGAGCATATGGAAATGCCCGCCCTGCATTCTTTGGAACATATGATGGCGGAGCATAGCCGCAACCATTCAGACCAGATTATCGACATCGGGCCGATGGGCTGCCAGACTGGATTTTATTTATCTGTCATCAACCATGACGATTTCGACGACATCCTGGTTATTTTGGAAAACACGTTGAATGATGTGATCCAAGCAGACGAAGTGCCTGCTTGCAACGAAGTCCAATGCGGTTGGGCTGCGAGCCACAGCTTGGAAGGCGCGAAAGAATTGGCGCGTGAAATGCTTGCGAAAAAAGACGAGTGGCGCCAAGTGTTCGCCGAAGAAACGGTGTAAGGGGAATCGACATGAAATTTGCATCCAGCATACAGCAATTGATCGGCAACACCCCATTATTGGAATTGACGCATGTGGAAATTCCGAACAACTGCCGGATTTTTGCCAAACTTGAATTTTTCAACCCGGGCGGCAGCGTCAAAGACCGCCTGGGTGTTTCTTTGATTGAAGATGCTGAAAGCCGCGGGCGGCTGAAGCCCGGGGGCACGATTGTCGAGCCGACTGCCGGAAATACCGGGATTGGCCTCGCTATTGCGGCAATCGGCAAAGGCTATGGGGTGAAATTTGTCGTGCCGGAAAAATTCAGCCAGGAAAAGCAGGGCTTGATGCGCGCGCTTGGAGCGGAAGTCATCAACACGCCGACTGCCGAAGGCATAAAAGGTGCGATCGCGAAAGCGGAACAACTAGCCGAAGAACTCGGTGCCTTTTCGCCTTCGCAATTTTCCAACCCGGCAAACCCGGAAACCTATGTCCGCACATTGGGGCCGGAATTATGGGAAGCGCTGGACGGCGCCATCGATGTTTTTGTGGCGGGCGCGGGTTCAGGCGGCACATTCATGGGAACGTCGCGCTATTTGAAAGCGCAAAATGAAAAAATCAAAACAGTCATTGTGGAACCGGAAGGCTCAATTCTCCAAGGAGAGCCGGGTCCGCATTTAACAGAAGGCATTGGCATGGAGCTGTTGCCGGCTTATATGGACGAAACTTATTTTGACGCGATCCACACGATCATGGACCGGGACGCGTTTGCAGCGGTGAAGGAATTGGCGCTTAAAGAAGGACTGCTCGTCGGCAGTTCTTCTGGAGCCGCTTTTCAGGCAGCATTAAAAGAAGCCGCCAAAGCGGAGCCCGGAAGCCATATTGTCACAGTGTTCGCGGATTCAAGCGAGCGCTACATGAGCCAGGACATTTACGGAAGAACTTTTGAGGAGGATCATTCATGAAACCGAAAACGAGATTGATTCACGGCGGCATTTTTGGAGACGAGGCGACAGGCGCCGTATCCACTCCGATTTACCAAGTGAGCACATACAAACAAGAAGCGGTCGGCAAATTCAAGGGCTACGAGTATTCCCGCACCGGCAATCCGACGCGCCACGCACTCGAAGAATTGATTGCGGATGTCGAATATGGCCATGCAGGCTTTGCGTTCGCTTCAGGCATGGCGGCGATATCTTCCGTTATGATGCTGTTTTCGGCGGGTGACCATGTCATTTTGACAGACGATGTTTACGGCGGCACCTACCGGGTCGTCAATAAAGTCTTGAACCGCTTCGGTTTGGAATTCACGTTTGTCGATACGGGCGATCTAGCGGCAGTGGAAGCGGCTGTGCAAGACAACACGAAAGCGATTTTCATTGAGACGCCGACAAATCCACTGTTGAAAGTGACCGATATCGAAGCGGTCTCCGCTTTCGCGAAATCGAAAGGCTTGCTGACGATTGTCGACAATACGTTCATGACGCCGTATTTGCAGAACCCAATCCCTTTGGGAGCAGATATCGTCCTGCACAGCGCGACGAAATACATCGGCGGACACAGCGACGTCGTGGCCGGACTGGTCGTCGTCAATACAGCTGAGCTGGCCGAAGAAATGCATTTTGTCCAGAATTCTATCGGTGCGATTTTAGGGCCGCAAGATTCCTGGCTCCTGATCCGCGGCTTGAAAACGCTGGGAATCCGCATGGAAGAAACCGGTACGAACGCGCAGCAGATTGCGGAGTTTCTTGATGGCCATGCAGCAGTCGGGAAAGTCATTTATCCCGGCCTGCCTGCCCATAGCGGCCACGAATTGATGAAGAAACAGTCGGCGGGTTTCGGCGGCATGATTTCGTTTGACGTCGGCAGCCGCGAGAAAGCGGGTGTACTGCTCGCGAAACTGAAATACTTCACGCTCGCTGAAAGCTTAGGAGCGGTTGAAAGCCTGATTTCCGTGCCGGCACAGATGACGCATGCTTCGATTCCAGCAGAACGCCGAGCGGAACTCGGCATCGGCGATGGCCTTGTGCGCATTTCTGTCGGAATAGAAGACGTGGAAGATTTAATAGAAGATTTAGCTGAAGCTTTAAGCTGAGGTAAAACCGCCCATGTGGCGGTTTTTTCATGTTGAAAAATCATTTACTTACTATAATTAACAATAATATTTCAACTTTGGTAAATCTTATAGTTTCTATGGACTTAAACTTCGACCTCCGAAATAAATACATTAGCATATTCTTCTGAATAGTCTAACATGTTAAGATTTTAACCAGCGGTAAAATTCTGACAATTACAGGAGGTCAAATCCATGAGTAAAAGTAAATGGGCATCAGTCATTTCAGCCAGTGCGTTGGCACTGTCTTTATTAACACCAGCAGCAACAGCAGCACCGGTAGAAGCGGTTCCATCAACGGTAGATTGGAACACTGCGAAATACGGCGACAAAATAGACATCGATCAGCAATTGAACCAAATGACGTTGGATCCGGAATTCAAAAAAGAAGCGGATAAAAAGATCAAAGCGCAAGCGGGCGCACTTGATGATGAAACAACAGGAGGCGGCGAAGAAGCAGCTGACAGCACATTCACAGAAGATCACGGGACAAAACTATTTCTAAACCGCAATTTGAAATTCAAAGAATTTACACTTCGCAGCATTGGCGATAATGTAGAAATCTGGGTAGCGAAAGATTTGGCATATGGGTCGAACAATCCAAGACCAGCTGATGTCGTGACACAGGAGCAAGTAGACAAATTGAGCGCCGAGTTCGACAGCAATATGTACCCGGTAGCGACGGAATTTTTCGGAACGCCTGACGAATTGGACGGTTCGAACTCACCGCTTCCTGGCATGGTTGGACTGCCTGAAGGCTATTACGAAGGATCGGATAAAGTGATCATGCTCGTCGACAACGTGCAAGATGAAGGGTGGAACAACCCTTCATACCCATTCTTCGTGGCTGGATTCTTCTGGCAGACGCTTGAAAACTATACAGACCGTAACATCATCACAATCGATACAAACTCATGGGAAACTCGTTTGGAGAATACATTCTACGCAACGACAATCCACGAATTGCAGCATTTGATCCACGCAGACAACGACAGCGCGGAAGAAACTTGGTTGAACGAAGGGATGTCTACATTTTCTGAATTCCTTGGCGGCTACGGCCACGGCGAAGGTTCGATCAACTTCTACTTGGATCACCCGGAAAACTCTTTAGTAAACTGGGATGAGCACGGAACAGCTAAAACTGGTCCGGAAACAATTGCAGATTATGGACAAACCTATTTGTTCACGCTTTATATGTACGATAAATTCGGCAAAGAATTCATTCGTGAATTGGCTGTCGATGGCACAAGCCAAGGAATGACAAGCGTCAACGAAACATTGAAGAGATACGGTTCTGACAAAACGTTTACAGAAGTTTACCAGGACTTCATGACTGCTTTGACTTTGGACAACTCTAACGTGAGCAGCGACTACAAATTCGACAGCATCGACCTTCGTGAATTGCCAGTGGGTGACGGCGTACGCGGCAAAACTGTCGACTTTGAAAAAGCGAAAACATTTGAAAAAGAAGGCGTTCCAGCTTGGGGCGGAGACTTTAAAGAGTTCAACTTCGGCACAGATGTCCGCGGCATGGAATTTGACGGTGTCGATTTCCTGCCATTGCAATGGCAGACAGCAGTTAACCCGTTAGACGCTTCTGAGCAAGTATTGCATGCGAACAACGGCGACGAAGCGGACCAAGCATTGATCTTCGGCGCAACTGTACCAGAGGACAACGCGACTTTGACATTCGATCATTACTATGACATTGAAGAGCAATGGGATTATGCAGTCGTTCAAGTATCTACGGACAACGGCGAAACTTGGACTTCATTGGCAAATGAAAACACTCGCAGCGATGTTGTAGCTGAAGGCTATCCGAAAATCAAAGAAAATGTTCCTGGCTTCACTGGACACAAATTGGACTGGTCAACTGAATCATTCGACCTTTCAGCTTATGCAGGGCAGGACGTCTTGGTTTCATTCCGCAACTTGACGGACTGGGGCTATAACGATACAGGCTGGTTCATCAAGAACGTTCAAATGGGCGATTTCTCGGCTGACGGGACTTCAACAGACCAATTCCAGTCGCTTGGCCAATTGAAAGGCGAATATGTCGACTTCACTACGACGTTCATCCAAACAAAGAAAAATGGACAGCAGCGCGTAGTCAATGTTGATCCATTCAACGTGACGGACAAAGAAGCATTGGATCTTCAGCAAGTGCTTCGCGAAGGCAATGTGAAAATGATCACTTCTTATGCGGCAGCTGAAGGCCAAAAAGAAGCGAAAGAATTTACTTACGAAGTTCTTTACAAAACAAATAAAGCCAAAGCCAAAGGCAAGAAATAAGAAGGAAGCGGACCCCGGTCCGCTTTTTCTTTTGCCCTCAATTGCGGTATGATAGGGGAGTGAAATATTACAGGATGGAAGGAAGATAGCATTGTCAAAAAAATTGGATGCATTTTTAAATGAAAACCTGGGCGAATTAAAAGAACAGGGATTATACAACGAAATCGACCCGGTTGAAGGACCGAATGGCGCGATCATCAAGGTTCGCGGCAAAAATTTGATCAACCTGTCTTCTAACAACTACTTGGGCCTTGCCACAAACGAGGACTTGAAGAAGCTAGCGAAAGACGCTATCGATAAATACGGAGTCGGAGCTGGTGCCGTTCGCACAATCAATGGCACACTCGACATCCATGTGAAATTGGAAGAAAAGCTGGCTGAATTCAAAGGGACGGAAGCCGCGATTTCATTCCAATCAGGCTTTAACTGCAACATGGCGGCGATTTCGGGGGTCATGGACAAGAATGATGCGATTCTTTCCGACCAGTTGAACCACGCATCGATCATCGATGGCTGCCGCTTGTCGCGCGCGAAAATCATCGCGTTCAAGCATTCGGATATGGAAGACCTTCGCCAAAAAGCGAAAGAAGCGACTGAATCCGGCTTGTATAACAAAGTGATGGTCATCACGGATGGCGTATTCTCGATGGACGGCGATATCGCAAAACTGCCTGAAATCGTGGAAATTGCGAAAGAATTCGATTTGATCACCTACGTCGACGACGCGCACGGATCAGGCGTCACTGGCAAAGGCAAAGGCACCGTGAAGCATTTCGGCCTTGAAAAAGAAGTGGATCTGCAGATGGGTACGCTGTCGAAAGCGGTTGGCGTTGTCGGCGGTTATGTAGCCGGCAAACAAAACCTCATCGATTGGCTGAAAGTCCGCGCACGTCCATTCTTGTTCTCGACGGCTGTGCCGCCGGGCGACGTGGCAGCAATCATCGGCGCATTGCAAATGATCATGGATTCCACGGAATTGCATGACAAGCTATGGGACAACGGCGATTACTTAAAAAAAGGCTTGAAAGAGCTTGGCTTCAATATCGGCGATTCAGAAACACCAATCACGCCTTGCATCATCGGCGACGAGAAATTGACACAGCAATTCTCGAAACGCTTGTTTGAAGAAGGGGTCTATGCAAAATCGATCGTCTTCCCGACGGTTCCAAAAGGCACAGGACGCGTACGCAATATGCCTACTGCGGCGCACACGAAAGAAATGCTCGATGACGCCATCGCCACTTACGAAAAAGTCGGCAAAGAACTTGGCGTTATTAACTGAAAATGCGAGAACACGCCTAGCTGCAAGAGCTAGGCGTGTTTTTATTTCCAAATTAAGGATTTACTTTCTTTGAGAGCTAAAATACTTTCTGTTCGGCGAAAAATACTTTCCTGCCCCGCCGAAATACTTTCCC
>DATISS010000033.1:0-9293 GCA_035468565.1 Planococcus sp. (in: firmicutes) | reverse complement strand
ATTCGCGAGAGGCACTGAGCCGAATCAAGTTTCCGAGCGCTACGTACAGGAAGATCTCGATGCACCTTCTGGATTGCGCGCTAATGTAGACGGCGAAAATGTCGGCCTTTCTTGGAGCTATGGCGATGCCAGCAATGTGGCGTTCGAAGTTTCTGTCGAAGTTGATGGATCACGCTCAGTCTTGACAACAACAGGCGCACAGGGCTATACGTTCAGCGGCCTTCAGGAAGGCAAATTTTATACCTTCCGGGTTACAGCAGTAAATGATGACCAACGGAGCGACCCTGCTTCTGTATCAGTTGAAGTTGCTGCCCGTCCAGAAGAGCCGGAAGAAGAACCGGAAGAGCCTGTTGAGGAAGAACCAGTAGAAGAAGAGCCACCTGCTGAAGAAGAACCTCCGACCGAGGAAGAACCAGTAGAAGAAGAGCCTGCTGAAGAAGAACCTCCGGTCGAAGAAGAACCAGTGGAAGAAGAACCTCCCGCTGAAGAAGAACCGGCAGATGATGGCGAAGAAGCTCCGCCTGAAGATGGCGAAGAAGAAAATGAAGCCAATCCAGCTTCCGCTGAGCCTGGCAACGGTGACAATGGCCAGAACGAAAATGACAATAATAATGAGAACGATAATAATGGCAATGGAAACGGCAACGACCGTCCATAAACCACAAAATCCCCCCGATGCCTTATGGCTTCGGAGGGATTTTTTAATTGGCGGCCTTATTCAGTTGGGCACGCTTTGAAGAAATCGTTTTTTTCATTTCTGTGAACAATTCATCCAGCTGGCGGAATGCGGCGAATTGAGCGGGATGGGTTTTAATAAAACCCATCCGGTCCTGGTAATTCAACGGTAGAAGCTCTCCGCCGCATTCTTCCAGCAGTGCATTGAAAAGCCGTATCCCTTGGACCATCAGCCCAGCGGCATTGGCGTTGCGCTGATGATGGGCTGCCAGCAATTCCGTATTCAAGCGTTGCCACTCTTCAAAATATGGATCTATCAATTCTTTAGTTAACTTTTGTGACTGCTTCATGTTTGACCAGCCCTTTTTTATCGCGTTTCTTGCCTTCTCTGCACCGTTCGAATAACGGGCAGATGTGGCATCCCGGATTCTGTGATTTGCAATGGTAGCGGCCGAAGAAAATGATTTGGTGGTGGGTCTTCGACCAATCTTCAGCTGGCGTTTTTTTCATAATTGTCTCTTCCACTTGCAAAGGGTTGTCTTTCCAGCGGTTCAGGCCAAGCCGTTTGGCAACACGTTCAACATGCGTGTCCACGGCGAGAGCCGGAATGCCGAATGCGACAGAAACGACGACATTCGCCGTTTTTCTGCCGACTCCTGGCAATGTGGTCAACAAATCCCGATCCGCCGGAACAGTGCTATCGTATTCAGCTATTAATATCCGGCTGAGTGCTTGGATATTTTTCGCTTTATTGCGGAACAATCCGATTGAACGGATATCGTCCTGAAGCTCTTCAAGCGGCACCGATACGTAATCTTCAGGGCTTGCGTACTTCTGAAAAAGCGTCTCCGTGACTCTATTAACCAATTTATCCGTACACTGGGCGGACAGCAAAGTCGCGATCAGCAAATCGAACGGATTCCGGTGAATCAGTTCGCAATGGGCGTCTGGAAACATTTCGTCCATCTCTTTCAAGCAAAATAGCCATTCTTTCTTCGACATCATAAGATCACCTTCTAATTCCGGTCCTCCAGCCAATTATAGAACTGCACTTTTTTCGTGTTTGAAGCTGCGGGCTGAAGTTGGATATTTTTCTCTCTGAAAGAACTAGCGTGCTTTGAAACTTCGATTGTCGTTTTAATGTTCTTCTTTTTCCATTCGAATAAAATACGGTCCACATAGCGCAAACTGATTTTCTGGGAAATAACCGCTTCTTTCAAAGCCATGCGGATAATGGCTGGCGTATGGCCGTCTTGATCCATCCACATGGAAATCGTCTCAATTTCCATCGGGGACAGAAATCTGCCGAATTCCTGTTCGAAAAGCTGGAAAATCTCCCCTTCCAGCTCTTTCTGAGAT
This sequence comes from Planococcus sp. (in: firmicutes), assembly GCA_035468565.1. Lineage (GTDB taxonomy): Bacteria > Bacillota > Bacilli > Bacillales_A > Planococcaceae > Planococcus. The sequence continues at coordinate 7,259 of DATISS010000033.1, read as the reverse complement.
GATTCCTGTTCTACGTGCCGCTCTTTATAAACACAATCCAGCAAGCGGTCCCATAGAGGCAGCAGCGAGATGCGCTCCGTCTTAACATCTTCTCCGGGTTCCTGTTCGATTGCGAGGAATCCTTGCTGCATCAATTTCTGCAGCATCGTCGTCACGTTTGTCTGTGTCGCCATCATGCGCGCCCCGATTTCGTCAGGCGTCGGAAAAGTATTGCCCGCTTGCTGATACGCATGGATATGCATGATCAGCATCGCTTCTTCATCGGTTATCTTCAACTCTTTATAAAACTGAAAAAAGAGCTGGGAAATGTGAACATTCCCCTGCTCGATCCAGGTGTGCAATCGATTCGGCTGTTTCATATCCCAACCACCTTTCTATTCTTTAATCTAATGTCCAGTTCAACTATTATGGGTATAAACGGTTTAGTAGGCGCGGGAATGGAATCGATTCACGGACGTGTTCCGCTCCGCTGATCCAAGCGACAGTACGCTCTAAACCTAGACCGAATCCTGAATGCGGCACTGCGCCGTATTTGCTGAGATCCAAATACCAAGCATAGGCTTTTTCATCTAAACCATGTTCAGCGATGCGCTGTTTCATCAATTCGTAATCGTAGATCCGTTCAGATCCGCCAATGATTTCGCCATAGCCTTCAGGCGCTATCATGTCTGCACAAAGCACAACGTCGTCGCGCTCCGGATGCGGCTGCATATAAAACGGCTTGATGCCGATCGGGTAATTAGTGATGAATATTGGCATATCGTAATGTTCAGCAATTGCCGTCTCATGCGGTGCACCAAAGTCTTCACCCCATTTGATATCATCAAAACCGTTTTCATTCAACCATTTGATGGCATCATCATATGAAATGCGTGGGAATGGCGCTTTGATTTTTTCAAGTTTCGTCGTGTCGCGCTCTAAGCGCTCCAACTCCAATTGGCAATTTTTCAGCACTGATTGAACGAGATGCGCAACGAATTGTTCTTGGACTTCAAGGCTTTCAGCATGCTCCACAAAAGCCATTTCAGGTTCAATCATCCAAAATTCGATCAAATGGCGACGGGTTTTTGATTTTTCTGCACGGAATGTCGGCCCGAACGAGAAAACTTTTCCAAGCGCCATTGCGGCTGCTTCCATGTAAAGCTGGCCTGATTGGGACAGATAAGCATCTTCATCAAAATACTTCGTTGCAAAAAGCTCAGAAGTTCCTTCCGGCGAAGAACCCGTCAAGATCGGCGGATCCACTTTGACAAAGCCATTGTCGTTGAAGAATTCGTACGTCGCGCGGATAATTTCGTTGCGGATTTTCATGATGGCGTGCTGTTTGCGCGAACGCAGCCACAAATGACGGTTGTCCATAAGGAATTCCGTGCCGTGTTCTTTTGGCGTAATCGGGAAATCCACTGCTTCATGGATCACTTCGATGCCGCTGACGGCAAGTTCGTAACCGAATGAAGAACGTGAATCTTCTTTCACTTCGCCTGTTACGTAAAGAGAAGTTTCCTGAGTCAGCGATTTCGCAGCCGCGAAAAGCTCATCGCCAACTTCCGCTTTAACGACGACAGCTTGTACAAAGCCTGATCCGTCGCGCAATTGCAAGAATGCGATTTTTCCGCTTGAGCGCTTGTTGGATACCCAAGCCCCTAGCTTAATTGTCTGTCCATTGTATTTTGCCATTTCAGCAATAGTAATCTTTTTCATCATAGCCTCCAGAAATTATATTCCACTCAGTCTTTCCATTTAGATGTTACGAAATTATGGATGCGTTCCACCGCTTCCGTCAAGGCTTCAAGAGATGTTGCGTATGACAAGCGAATTGTCGATGGTGCGCCGAAACCGGATCCAGGTATTACAGCAACGTTCGCTTCCGTCAAAAGCCCCTCGACAAATTCGTCCACTGATGAATAGCCGGTTTTTTTCGCCGCTTCCGCTACATCCGGCAGCAAGTAAAATGCGCCTTGCGGGCGGATGACAGTAAATCCAGGAATCGCTTGGACTTTCGGGAATACGTTTTCCAGGCGGCTTTCAAAAGCCTGGCGCATTTCCTCAACCGCGTCTTGTGAACCATTATACGCCTCAATTGCCGCATATTGCGAAGTCGTTGTCGGATTGGACGTTGAATGGCTCGCCAAATCCGTCATCGCTTTGATCAATGCTGAATCGCCGGCAGCGTAGCCGATTCTCCAGCCCGTCATTGAATGTGATTTAGAAACACCGTTGATGATGATTGTACGGTTTTTCGCGTCTTCTGAAAGTTCCGCAATCGACGTGTGGACGGTATCGCCGTAAATCAGTTTTTCGTAAATTTCATCGGAGACGATCAGGATGTCCTTCTCACGGCAAACTTCCGCAAGCTCCTGCAGCTCTTCTTTCGAATAAATCATACCCGTCGGATTGCTCGGGGAGTTGATGATGACCGCTCTCGTACGGTCTGTAATCGCCTCTTTCAATTGCTGAGGCGTTATTTTGTATTGCTGACCGGCAGTCGCTTCTATGTAGACGGGAACACCTTCAGCCAACTTCACTTGCTCCGGGTAGCTTACCCAATAAGGAATCGGGATGATCACTTCGTCGCCTTCGTTCAGCAACACTTGGAACAACGTGTACAAGACATGCTTTGCGCCGATTCCGACCATGATTTCGTTCGGTTTATAAGCCAAACCTTGGTCGCGCTCCAATTTGTCGATGATCGCTCGCTTTAAAGCCGGAAGCCCGCCCGCTGGCGTATATTTCGTCTTGCCTTCTTTCATCGAACGGTAAGCCGCTTCAATGATGTTTTCAGGGGTGTTATAATCCGGTTCACCGGCGCCAAGGCCGATGATGTCCACTCCCTGCGCTTTCAACTCGTTCGCTTTCGCCGTGATCGCCAAAGTAGTAGACGGTGTTAAAGTTTGTACTCGCTGTGCTAATTTAATCAATTTCTCCAACCCTTTCACATGTTCAGGATTTGTTTCCATTTCGAGCCATCAGCCGCTAAGATGTAAACATAATTGAGCTGGTCTTTTTCATTGATAAAAACAACTTCCCAGACAGGACCGTCTTTCTCGAGTCCCAGTTTGGTGTGAAGGACTTTTTTTACATCCATTCCGTCAAGCGCCACTTCGCGCGCCTGATTTGGGGCCACCGCTTTGTCCATCATCAGCTCACGCATTTCACCTTTGCCGGCAGGCACGAATACCGCTTTCAGTTTGCCTTTTGCGTCCGTGCCGATTAACGTGACGGCAGTCTGTTTATTGACGTAGACATAGGCCTGCTTGACTTCAGCCAGCAGATTCTCGCTTTTCACACGATCGATTGCCTGCTGTTCCACTTCCGTGAACGGCTTATTGCCTGCCACCATAACGACAATCATCAATGCAACTGCCAGAAATGACAGAAACCCAAGTATAAATATGATCCATTGTTTCATTTTCTCACCTATGTCTTATAGATTGTAAAAACCGCTTTTTCTGGATCTTCTTTGTCCAGTGCCAGCCCGAACATTAAATTATCGTGTTTCAAAGTTCGGTTCAATGCATCGACGACTTTGTACAAATCTGCCTGGTAATTGACTGTCACGGTGGACAGCACTTCGATTTTCGATTCCATTAGAGCGATCTTCCCTTCTGTTTATACGGTTCCACTTTATATCATTGCTTATTATACCAATGTTCAATATCCGTTACCATCTTTTGCAATGACACTTTTGAGACCTTGACGCGCGGCAGCGCATTCAGGAATTCGATGCCATAGGACTTGGTTTCAATCCGGCGGTCAAGGACGATAAACAAGCCCTGGTCCTCCTTTGAACGGATGAGGCGGCCGAATCCTTGGCGCAGCCGGAGCACAGCCTCAGGCAATGCATAATACAAAAAGGGGTTGATGCCTTCTTTGGAAATCGCTTCCGATTTCGCTTTGAAAATCGGCTCGTCCGGCGAAGTGAATGGCAAGCGCACGACCACAACAGCGCGCAAGGCGTCACCCGGAACATCGACCCCTTCCCAAAAGCTGTTCGTGCCGAAAAGCACCGACTTTTGGAACCGCTGGAACGATTTCAGCAATTTCATGCGGCTGCCGGAAGTTATACCTTGCGCAAATAGCATATAACCATCAAGCAGCCCGGTATCCTGTATCAAGTCCACCGTTTTGCGGAGCATATCCTGGGATGTGAACAGCACGAAGCAGCGGCCTTCTGTCACCAGCACCGTCTGAATGACGGCGTCCGCAACCGATTCGATGTATTCATTTTGCGACACTTGCTGAATTTCAGGCATATCATCAACAATGAAAACCCGTGCTCCTTGGTAGAATTCTTCCGGTGGCCTGAACTTCGTTATCGGCACGCTTTTCGGAATGCCGAGCTGGTTGACGATAAACCGCTCATTCGACGGTACACTCATTGTTCCTGACAGCCAGATCAGCGATTTTTTGCCCCGTACAGGTGACACGATCCGTTGGACAATCGACGTCACTTCGAAAGGCCGCTTGTAAAATGACAGGCTGGTCGGCAAGCTTCTCAAATCCGCCTCCAGCCAGCTCACCTCATCTTCCAATGGAAAGACGAAAATTTCTCCGAACTCAACTGCCTTGACCATCAATTCCTCTGTCCAATACCGCCAGTCCGAAATGACTAATTTATCCTGCACGGACGTTTCCGTCAGCCGTTCCGCTTTTTGCAGAATGAGCTGGGACAAATCAATCCAATCGTTAAGAAATCCAAGAAGTTCCAAAAACCGCTGCCTGTCGTAGCTCAATTCACTCAATAGCGTCGAACATTTCTTGTGGCGGCTGCCTTGGAATTTCGCATAGAACGCCGCACTCAAGCCATTCGTCGTTTCGTCGAACAATGCCGCGAATTTCAAGAACAGTGATTCAAGCTTCAGCAATTCGGGCACTGTTGAGAAACTGCCCCTTTCTGCAACCTGGTAGAGCCGGTAGAACAATTGCTGATCTTCAAATGTACCCAATTGGCCGAAAATATATTTCCATTGTGTATAGACGAACGTTTTTTCGTGCTGCGATACCGCCGCTTGGACGACTTGATGAGCCTCATCCCAAATATATGCGCCTACATTGGCGAGGATGCTTTGGTGCGGCATCCGCTGATTCAATAAAAACGAGTGGTTCGTAACGATGATTTGTGCTTGTTTAGATTTCTCCAGCGCATATTCATAAAAATCGTGGCGCCTTTCATCTCGCGCCAATCTCCGTAAATGCGAACGACGTATTTTATCCAGCACGAACTGGCCGCCGCTTGACGCGTTCAGTTCGTTCAGATCGCCCGTATCCGTCAAATTCAGCCAAATCAGCACTTGCATGATTGTAAACGACTCATCATAGGATTCATCCTGCCCGTGAACCAATTCGGCAAATCTTGGCAAATCGATGTAATGCCCGAGCCCTTTAATCAGTGAAATCCTGACCGGTGAGCCGACTAAACTGCTGACGATTTCGCCTTCTTTCTGTACGAGCTGGTCCTGCAGATGGGTCGTATATGTGCTGACTAGCACCTGTTCGCCCGTTTCAATCGCGTAATTCACGGCCGGCAGCAGATAGCCGATCGTTTTTCCCATGCCGGTCGAAGCTTCGATCACTCTTTCTTCTTTATTTTTCAAGGCTTGTTCAATCGAAGCCATCATATCGAATTGGCTCTGGCGCCTTTCAAATTTTGGGAAGACCTTTTCAAGCGATTTTTCCCAATCGTGGGCCGGTGAATATGTGAGGTCCCCTTCTTCCATGACGCCTCGGAGCTTGATCGGAATCCCTTGGAAATATTCGCATTGCGTTTGCTGTTCACTGCGCTTTTTTTGCGTCAGTTCAAAAAATAATCTGGAAAGATCCGATTTCAACTGAAACGAACGCTTATGGAGCAATGCCAAAGTTTCATAAGGCAATGCACTGAAATCCTGTTTTGCTTTCAAGAACAAGCGCGCAGTGGCTACCGCGTCATCATCCGCACGATGCGCATTTTCCAAAGGGATGTTGAGCACTGACGCAATGTCCTGCAATTTATAGCTGTACGCTGTCGGGTACATGAGCCGGACCATTTCGACCGTGTCCATCGTCAGCCCATGCCATTTCGGCAAGCCGCTCCGTTGAAGTTCTGCTTGCAGGAAAGGCAGGTCAAAATTGGTATTATGGGCTACAAACACCGTGTCTTCAAGCATGCTAAAAATCTTCGCTGCATGAGCTTCAAATGGAAGCGCATCTTCGACTTCCTCATCTGAAATGCCCGTCAAATCTTGTATAAAAACAGGAATCTTCCTTTGTGGATTGATAAACTCCATATATGTATCAATAATTATGTCATTTTCAATCGTTACCATCGCTATTTGAATAATCCGGTCACCTTTTGCAGGGGAATGTCCCGTTGTTTCAATATCGACAACGACGTATCTTTGGGTATTCATTGCAAACCCTCTTTCTCAGGTGATTCATTCTTTAAAAATTGTACCATATCCCCTTGTTTTACGCTGTGCGTCAGAATATAAAATCACTCTATGGAGCTTTGCTGCCCATAATAATAGAAAAAAATAAGCGGACAATCAGCCGAGGCCGATTGTCCGCTTATTTATATCGCTCCATTACATGATAGTCGCTTCAGGTTCGTAATTGATGATTTCACGGATTTCGTTGTTGTCGCCCATGATCGCGACAGTCGGCTTGTGACTGCGCGCATGTTCATCCATGACGTATCCGTAAGTGAGGATGATGACGATATCCCCGCGCTGCACGAGGCGGGCGGCTGCGCCATTGACGCAGATGACGCCGCTCCCTCGTTCTCCCGCAATAATATAAGTTTCAAAACGCGCGCCATTATTGTTATTGACGACATGGACTTTTTCGTTTGCCAGCATGCCCACTTCGTCCAGGATATTTTGGTCGATGGTGATGCTGCCGACGTAGTTCAAGTCTGCCTCGGTCACAGTGGCACGGTGTATTTTGGAATTGAGCATCATTCTAAGCATAATTCAGTTCTTCCCCTCTACCGGAAATATGATATTGTCGATCAATCGAGCTTTTTCAAACTGTACAGCGAGAGCTAAAATGGCTTGGTTTTGCACATTACGGGTCAAATCCGGATACGACAGCAATTCAATGTAATCGATCTTCCCTGAAACGCTGCACTGCAAGTAATCTGCCATTGACTTCACGGCGTCCTCGTTGTTGAGCGCAGCTCTTTTGCCGATCAGCAGCGCTTTACGCAAATGAACAGCTTCTTCTCTTTCCGCTTTGCTTAAATAGACGTTGCGTGAACTTTTTGCTAATCCATCTTCTTC
>DATISS010000032.1:0-6031 GCA_035468565.1 Planococcus sp. (in: firmicutes) | reverse complement strand
ACGCACTGGTTTGTGGAACGTGTCCAGCCGTTCAAAAACTTCTTGCCCGCTCGCTGAGAGCTTCGAGACTTCTTCGCCTGAACTCACTTTAGTGAAGTCCTTGATGTCTGCTCCAGCTGAGAAGAATCTGCCTTCTCCGTGAAGGACGATTGCGCGGACTTCTTCATCATCCGCTACTTCATCAAGCAATTTTCCGACTTCAAGGATTAGCGAACGCGATAATGCGTTCGCCGGCGGACGGTTGATGGTCGCAATTGCAACGCCATCCTCTTTTTTCCAACTGATAAATTCCATTCGATAAGCCCCTTTCTTATGCACGCATACCCTTCATCAATAGCCGATGAACTTTTGGCGCCAATTCGACCAAATCGTATTTATGGTCATTCATCACCCACGTGGTGATGGTCTCATCCATTGTACCAAAAACCATTTGCCTTGCTAAACGGATATCCATTTCTTTATCAAATTCCCCGGTCTCGACCCCATTGACAAGAATTTTGTCCAATAGCAATAAATACTCTCTCAACACGCCATTTATTTTTATCCGGAGCTCGTGGTTCGATTGCCGGAGCTCCAGCTGGGTGACGATAGCAAGGTGCAGATCGTTCGCAAGCAAGTCGAAATGGCTTTTGATCATCAATTGCAGCTTATCCGAAGCGGATACTTCCTGTTCCAGAATGTCTCCCAGCTTGCTGACGAACAGCCCCATCTTTTCCTGAAAGACCGAAATCAAGATATCTTCTTTGTTCTTGAAATATAAATAGATGGTACCATCGGCTACGCCTGCCTGTTTCGCGATTTTCGATACCTGCGCTTGATGGTAGCCATTTTCAGCAATTACGATTACGGCCGCATCGATGATTTGCTTGTATTTCGGTTTATCTTTCCTTACCAATTCATCACCACCCAAAAAAATATGAAAATATGAATGGCGGTTCATTCATATTTCCATATTATAGTTTAAGCAATATCGTGTCAAGCTTTTATACGCAACGCCGCTTAGGAAGGAATCGCTTCGCTTTGTTTGGCGCGCTCTTCGTCGACCAACGACCGCCGCAGGATTTTCCCTACTGCCGTTTTCGGCAATTCTTTGCGGAATTCGTAGATGCGCGGCACTTTGAATGACGCCAAGTGTTCGCGGCAATACTTATCGAATTCTTCTTCTGTTACAGTATACCCTTCTTTCAAGACAATGTAAGCTTTGACCGTTTCTCCGCGGTATGGATCCGGTATGCCGGCCACGACGCATTCTTGGACAGCTTCGTGCTCATACAGCACTTCTTCTATTTCGCGCGGATAAATATTGAATCCACCGGCAATGATCATATCTTTCTTGCGGTCAACAATGAAGAAATGGCCTTCTTCATCCATATACCCGAGATCCCCCGTCAGCAGCCATCCGTCGACAATTGTCGCGGCCGTGTCATCCGGACGATTCCAGTAGCCTTGCATCACTTGCGGGCCTTTGATTGCGATTTCACCGATTTCGCCGTGCGGCACTTCTTCTGTTGTGCCCGGCAGGAAGATTTTGCTGTCAGTATCCGGATAAGGATAGCCGATCGAGCCTTTCATGCGCTCGCCCCAAACAAGATTCGAATGGCTGACTGGCGAAGTTTCAGTTAAGCCGTAGCCTTCGACCAATTTGCCGCCGGTGATTTTCTCAAACTTCTCCTGGACTTCTGCCGGTAGCGGAGCGGATCCACTCAAACATGCTTCGATGGAAGATAAATCGTATTTGGCGATGTCCGGATGATTCATCAAACCGATGTACAAAGTAGGCGCCCCTGGGAATAAAGTCGGTTTTTGTTTATTGATGGTCTTCAAAGCCGTTTCAGGGTCGAATTTCGGCAACAGCACCATTCGATTGCCTTGCATTACAGAAAGAATAAGAACAGTCGTCAAGCCGTAGACGTGGAATAACGGAATGATGCCCATGATCGTTTCTTCGCCTTTTTTGCATTTGTATAGCCATGCATCGCACATTGTCGCATTTGAAATCAAATTCTTATGCGTCAGCATAACGCCTTTCGGAGATCCGGTCGTGCCGCCAGTGTATTGGAGCAGCGCCAAATCGTGTTCGAAATCGAATTCCGGCTTCTTAACATCAGTAGAGGCGGTTTTCATGATTTCCAGGAATTGATGGTTGATGCCGCGGTGTTCGACTTTCACGCTGATGCCGGTCTGCCGTTTCTGGATAAAGGGATAAATGATGTTTTTCGGGAATGGCAGATAATCTTTTATCGCCGTGACCACAACATTCTCCAGTTTAGTCTCTTTCAGCACTTTAGCAACGCGCGGATACAAAAGATCCAATGCGACAATCAAGCGCGCTCCAGAGTCGTTCATCTGATACGCAATTTCACGTTCGGTGTAAAGCGGGTTCGTCATGACCACAACGCCGCCTGCATACAGGATGCCGTAGAAACTGATGACCGCCTGCGGTCCGTTCGGCAGCATGATTGCTACACGGTCCCCTTTTTGGATGCCAAGCTTCTGCAAATAATTCGCGAATTTCATCGCCGAATCGTACAGTTCCTTATACGTCACATCTTTCCCTAGGAAATGGATGGCGACTTTCTCCGGAAACTGCTCGTGGGCCTGAGTCAAATACTCCTGCACCGGTATACTCGGATATTGGAGCGTGTGAGGAATTTCTGGCGGATAATGAGCGAGCCACGGTTTCTCTGTCATTCTTTCTTCCTCCTTTTAAAATAAAGAATAGTGAAAATATTCCTACATTTATTATAAACGGAAATGAAATCGCTTTCAACAAGAAAAGCGTAAACGGCCGTTTAGGTCCGAAAGGCGTAAGACGGACTGGCGAAGCGGCATGTTTTCAGCCGCACAGCCGGGCCGGCTTATGACCCGAGGACCTGGCCGTTGCAGCTGGACATCAAGAAATGCGAAAGTGCCCGTTTAGCTCCTAAAGATAAAAAAGCTGCCCGGAAAAGTCATAAAGACTTTCCAGACAGCTCCCTTTGCTTAAAAAACAAAAAGGAAGATGACTCCCACTATTATAAACAGCACGCAAAACACGAACAGTATTTTGATGAGGTTTTCCATCTTTTACAACTCCTATGAAATACTTGCTCCGATGACAAATGACAACCCGACAGAAATCGTCAAGGAGATAAAACCGACGGAGCGGTTATCGTTTTCAATTTCTTCGTCCACTTTAAAACGCGGGGTCAGGAATTCAAACAACAGATAAGCGAATATCAAAAGCGCAAATCCATATAAGCCCCAACCAATCATTTCTGCCAAGGAATTATGCTGCTCGATTGAAAAGCGGAAAATATTCGTCACACCGAAGATTTTACCGCCCGTCGCCATCGCAACCGCGACATTTCCTTTTTTTATTTCTTCCCAATTCTTGTATTTCGTGACGAGTTCGAAAATCATCATTGAAACAATCAAGCACAGCACGACTACACTGAAATAGCCGGCTGTTTCTACGAGCGGATGGGTCCAAAAACCAGTTTCCGACATTCTCAATTCTCCCCTATATAACTTACTTCAACTCAGCAATCGTGACACCCGATCCGCCTTCGCTTGCTTCCCCGAAACGGTAGCCTTTAATCCTCGGATGTTTTTTCAAGTATTGCTGGACACCTTGCCGCAATGCGCCTGTCCCTTTTCCATGGATGATCGACACTTGATGGTAATTTGATAATAACGCATCATCAATGTACTTTTCAACCTGCATCAAGGCATCTTCGTAGCGTTCGCCGCGCAGGTCGAGTTCGAGCTTTACGTGGCTGTCGCGGTTTTGCAGCGTCGTCATCGTCCGCGTCTCTTTCTGTTTTTCAGGCTTCGTATAAGACAGATCGGATTCCGCGAGCTTCATTTTCAAAATGCCGATCTGGACGATCCATTCTTTGTCCGACACTTTTTGGATCAACGTGCCTTTTTGGCCGAATGAAATGACTTTCACTTCATCGTTCACTTTTAAGACGTGCTGCTGGTTCGCTTTCGCGGCTTTTTTCAACACACGATTTTCTGGCATGGCTCCTTCAAGGCGTTTTTTCGCGTCAATCAGTTGATGTTCTTTGACGCCGGAAGCTCCTGCCATCTGCATTTTGCGCAGTTCGGACATGACCGTTTCGGCTTCGCGCGTCGCTTGTTCAACGATTTTGCGTGCTTTTTCTTTCGCTTTGTCTTCAAGTTTCTCTTTTTGGTCCTCGTATTCCTTCAATTGCTGCTCAAGGTCTTTTTTCAAACGCTCTGCTTCAGCACGCAATTCAGCAGCCTGTTCAGCGTCCTGCTCAGAATCTCTCCGGCTTTTTTCAAGAGAAGCAATCATTGAATCGACTTCCCTGCGGTCAGTGCCGGTAAAGCTCTTGGCGTGGCTGATGATGTGCTCAGGCAAGCCGAGGCGCTTCGAAATTTCAAATGCGTTGCTGCGTCCGGGAACGCCGATCAGCAAGCGGTAGGTCGGGCTCAATGTTTCCACATCGAATTCCACGCTGGCGTTCGCAACCCCCGGCCGGTTATAGCCATAAGCCTTCAATTCCGGGTAATGGGTCGTCGCAATGACGCGCGCTCCGCGGCCATGGACTTCATCAAGCAAGGATATGGCAAGCGCTGCCCCTTCCTGCGGATCCGTGCCGGCACCCAGCTCATCGAAGATGACCAATGAATTGCTGTCGAATTTCGACAGGATGTCGACGATGTTGACCATATGGGACGAAAACGTACTCAAGCTTTGCTCGATCGATTGCTCGTCGCCGATGTCGGCAAACACCTGGTCAAATACCGCAAGCTCCGAACCGTCAAGCGCAGGTACGGGAATGCCTGATTGCGCCATCAGGGTAAACAGCCCCACGGTTTTCAGCGTCACGGTTTTACCGCCTGTATTCGGTCCGGTAATAACGATTGCTGTGATGTCGCGGCCGAACTCGATATCGTTCGCCACCACTTCAACAGCCGGAATCAATGGATGGCGCGCTTTTTTCAAATTGATGTAGCCTTCAGTGTTCATCTCGGGCTTCGTGCATTTATGGGCTGCTCCGTATTTCGCTTTCGCGAAAACGAGGTCCAATTCACCCAAAATTTCCACGAGCCCAAACAAGTCATGCGCGACTTCCTGCACTTGTGCCGAAAGCACCTGTAGAATGCGGTCGATTTCTTCTTTTTCTTTCATTTTCAAGCGGCGCACTTCATTATTCGCCTGGACGACTGCATCCGGTTCGATGAACAAAGTCTGCCCTGAAGACGATTGGTCATGGACGATGCCGCCGTAATGGCTGCGGTATTCCTGTTTGACCGGGATGACAAAGCGGTCGTTGCGGATTGTGACAATCGTGTCCGACAGCATTTTCGCCGCGTTTTTGCCGCGCACCAAACTTTCCAGCCGTTCACGGACCCTGCTTTCCTGGGCACGCAATTGCTGGCGGATGGTCCGCAATGCGGCGCTAGCGCTGTCGAGCACACCGCCGTTGTCATCAATGCACATATTAATATCGTGTTCTAACTGCGTCAAAATCGGCATGGCCTCTTTTTTCGCAAGGAAATGCGGGATAGAAATTGCGCCTTCTTCGCGAATGCTTTCGAAGAATTGGCGCAGAATCCGGCTCGCCCGAATGGTTGACGACACTTCCATCAATTCCATCGGGCTCAACGAACCGCCGATCTGTGCGCGTTTCGCGTGCATGCGGATATCAAAGATCCCGCCCATCGGCACGTTGCCCTTGGTGCGTATGATTGCCGCCCCTTCATCCATCTCTTCAAGCAGACGGTTGACTTCTTCTATATCAATCGACGGCAATAAGGCGTCGACATGGGCTTTGCCGAGTGAAGACGTGCAATACCGCGCCACTTCGCTGCGGATTTTATAAAATTCCAGTGTTCTTAAAGCGCGTTCTGCAATCACGCGGGACACCTCCTACTTTTTAATAAATGCACGCAACCGCTCCAGCGGCCACGTGTTGACGACATTGTCTTTTTTCAACCAGGCTTTTTGGGCATGCCTTACCCCAATGGCCATGACTTCAAGCTGTTCGGCCGCGTGGGCGTCAGTATTGATCGCCAC
>DATISS010000031.1:0-9614 GCA_035468565.1 Planococcus sp. (in: firmicutes) | reverse complement strand
AGTGGCAGCAAATCGATGCGTTCACAATAGACGGTTCTGTGCGGCGTATCCGCCAAGTCTTCCTGCAGCCGGTCGATCAATTCACTGTCTGTGCCGTGGCAATACAGCGTGAAAAGCTGGCCGCTGGAGGCTGATGCCGAGTGGATCGACTCAGCGATCAATTCTTTTCCAGTGCCAGATTCGCCTACCAATAAAACCGGCAACTTCAATGTCGCCGCTTTTTCGGCTGTCTGGATCACTTTTCTCATGCTCTCCGAAATTGCGGTGATGCTTGAAAATGTAATCGGCTCCTCATATCTTTTAAGCGGCTGGTATACAAGCTTTTCCAGCTTCGTCACATCTCGGGACATTTCAATGGCGCCGATCAAGACATTATCGTCAAAGACCGGATGGGTGTCATTGATGGTGGTAATTTCCTGGCCTTTGCGGTTCCAGTATGTCTGTTTGACATTCAAGACCGCTTCTCCGGACTGCAATACCTGCAGCAATGTGCTTTCGTGTTGGTCAAATCGGAATAACTCCAACAGCGACCGATCCGCCAATTCTTCGTAATCGAACCCTTCGATTTCCCTCATTTTCTGGTTATAGAGGATTGTTTTGCCTTTCAGATCAATCGCGTGAATGCCTACTGCCGCGTGTTCTGCAGCAAAATGATAGAATGGCAGCAAGTCTTTTTCAACGGTCTTCAAAAAATCACCTCTAAATATTTTTAACTTTTTAATAGAAAAGACTTGATTAATGCAACAATCTTTTGCATTATTATATATGTAAATAGAATATAAGTGCAAATTTTTTTTGCGCTAATATTAAATCCAAGGAGGATTCACATGATTCCCTACAAACACGAACCATTCACAGATTTTTCAATTGAAAAGAACCGCAATGCATACCTAGCCGGTTTAAAAACAGTGGAAGCATATTTAGGACAAGACTATCCATTGGTCATTGGTGGAGAACGCGTTACAACTGAAGACAAAATTGTTTCATTCAACCCTGCTGATAAAGAAGAAATCATCGGCCGTGTTTCTAAATCAAATAAAGAATTAGCTGAGAAAGCAATGCAAAGCGCTCTCGAAGCGTTCAAAACGTGGAAAAAAGTAAAACCTGAAGTTCGCGCTGATGTTTTATTGAAAGCTGCTGCAATTGTTCGCCGCCGCAAGCACGAATTTTCTGCACTATTAACAAAAGAAGCGGGCAAGCCGTGGAACGAAGCGGATGCTGATACAGCAGAAGCCATCGACTTTTTGACTTACTATGCTCACCAAATGCTAAAAATTAAAGATGGCATGCCTGTTGAAAGCCGTCCAGGCGAAGACAACCGCTACGATTACATTCCACTTGGAGTGGGCGTTGTAATTTCTCCATGGAACTTTGCTTTCGCAATCATGGCAGGAACGACTGTTGCTGCAATGGTTACAGGAAACACGGTTTTATTGAAACCAGCTTCGACAACACCAGTTGTTGCTTACAAATTCATCGAAGTTCTTGAAGAAGCGGGCATGCCTGCTGGCGTCGTCAACTTTATACCAGGACCGGGTTCTGAAGTAGGGGACTACTTGGTAGATCACCCGAAAACTCGCTTTATCTCTTTCACTGGTTCAAAAGAAGTCGGCTTGCGCATCGCTGACCGTTCTTCAAAAGTGAACGAAGGACAAATTTGGATGAAACGCCTGATTGCTGAAATGGGCGGAAAAAACACAATGGTCGTCGACAAAGATGCTGATCTTGAGCTTGCTGCTCAATCGATCGTCAAATCTGCTTTCGGTTTCAGCGGACAGAAATGTTCTGCCGGATCACGCGCAGTTATCGTTGAAGACGTTTATGACGAAGTTCTTGAACGCGTCATCGAATTGACGAAAGAATTGACAATCGGCAACCCGGTTGACCAGTCTAATTACATGGGTCCTGTCATTGACTCGAACTCTTACAAAAAAATCATGAGCTATGTTGAAATCGGCAAAGAAGAAGGCCGCGTAGTTGTGGGTGGAACTGGCGACGATTCTAAAGGATTCTTCGTAAATCCTACTGTCATAGCGGATCTTGCACCAACTGACCGCGTTATGCAGGAAGAAATTTTCGGGCCGGTTGTCGGCTTCACGAAAGCGAAAGACTTTAAAGAAGCTATTGATATTGCCAACAATACAGAATACGGCTTGACGGGCGGAGTTATTACAAACAACCGCGAACACCTTGAATATGCACGCGAAGAATTCCACGTCGGCAACTTGTATTTCAACCGTGGATGCACAGGCGCAATCGTTGGGTACCAGTCATTCGGCGGGTTCAACATGTCTGGAACTGACTCAAAAGCTGGCGGACCGGATTACCTAGGTCTTCACATGCAAGCAAAAACAACTTCTGAAATGTATTAAGAAACAATAAGTGGTATAATTATTCAACGGAAGGTGGACTTTATAGTCTGCCTTTTTTAAAAAAGGAGGAATTTCAATGACAAAGACACAAGAGATTATTGAACAGACAGAAAAATTCGGTGCACCGAACTACCATCCGCTGCCAATCGTCATCACTGAAGCGGAAGGGGTTTGGGTCAAAGATCCTGAAGGCAATAAATTCATGGACATGCTTTCTGCTTATTCCGCAGTTAACCAAGGCCATCGCCACCCGAAAATCATCCAGGCTTTAAAAGACCAAGCTGACCGCGTAACGTTGACTTCACGTGCGTTCCATAACGATATGCTGGCACCTTGGTATGAAATGATCTGTAAAATTTCCGGAAAAGAAATGGCTTTGCCGATGAATACCGGCGCAGAAGCTGTAGAAACAGCATTTAAAGCGGCTCGCCGCTGGGCATATGATGTAAAAGGCGTTGAAAAGGATAAAGCTGAAGTCATCGCATGCGAAGGCAACTTCCATGGCCGCACAATGACTGCTGTTTCTTTATCATCAGACCCTGATTACAGAAGAGGATTCGGCCCAATGCTTCCAGGCATTAAAATCATCCCTTACAGCGATTTAGAGGCATTGAAAAATGCGATTACACCGAACACTGCTGCATTTCTGATCGAGCCTATCCAAGGAGAAGCAGGCATCATCATGCCTGAAAAAGGATTCTTGAAAGCTGCAAGAGAGCTTTGCCGTGAAAACAACGTCTTGTTCATTGCTGACGAAATCCAATGTGGACTTGCACGTACGGGTAAAATGTTCGCATGTGAATGGGAAGATGTGGAGCCGGATATGTACATATTGGGCAAAGCGCTTGGAGGCGGAGTATTCCCGATTTCTTGTGTCGTCGCTGACCACGAAATCTTGAATGTCTTTAATCCAGGATCACACGGTTCGACTTTCGGCGGGAATCCGCTTGCTTGTGCGGTGTCAATCGCTTCGCTAGAAGTGCTGCAAGATGAAAAATTGGCTGAGCGTTCATTGGAACTAGGCGAATATTTCGTTGGGAAATTGCGCGAAATCCAACATCCTTCTATTAAAGAAGTGCGTGGACGCGGATTGTTCATCGGTATGGAATTGACTGAAGCAGCCCGCCCTTATTGCGAAAAGTTGAAAGAACTTGGTTTATTGTGCAAAGAAACGCATGACACAGTCATCCGTTTTGCACCGCCATTGATCATCTCTAAAGAAGATCTTGACTGGGCAATTGAACGCATCCAAAAAGTATTTTCAAATTAATGACTTTCTAGCATGCAACAAGCTGGATATGTTACACTAGTTTCGAGTAATTACTATTAAATATAAAGAGGCGAATTAAAACAATGGCTGAAAACTTGAACTTGTTGACGTCAACTCAGAACGTTATTAGAACTGCGTTGGATAAACTCGGATACGAAGAATCGATGTATGAACTTTTAAAAGAACCTATGCGCATTATGGAAGTTCGTATTCCAGTCCGAATGGACGATGGAAAAACAAAAGTGTTTACAGGATTCCGTGCACAGCATAATGATGCAGTCGGACCTACAAAAGGCGGAGTGCGTTTCCATCCTGACGTAAACCGGGAAGAAGTTATGGCGCTTTCTATGTGGATGACATTGAAATGTGGAATCGTCGATCTTCCATATGGCGGAGGAAAAGGCGGCATCATCTGTGACCCAAGAGAGATGTCCATGCATGAAATCGAGAAACTGAGCCGCGGCTATGTCCGTGCAATCAGCCAAATCGTTGGGCCGAACAAAGATATTCCGGCCCCAGACGTTTTCACCAACTCGCAGATCATGGCGTGGATGTTTGATGAATACAGTAAAATTGATGAATTCAATTCACCTGGATTCATTACCGGGAAACCGATTGTCCTTGGAGGTTCTCAAGGGCGGGATAAAGCAACTGCTCAAGGTGTAACCATTGTTATTAATGAAGCTGCTAAAAAACGCGGCCTTGAAATTAAAGGCGCTCGGGTAGTAATTCAAGGGTTCGGCAACGCAGGCAGTTTCCTGGCTAAGTTCCTTCATGACCAAGGCGCGAAAGTAATCGGAATTTCTGATGCTTATGGCGCATTGCATGATCCGAACGGCTTGGATGTGGAATATCTACTGGACCGTCGCGATAGCTTCGGTACGGTGACAACATTGTTCGATAACACGATTTCAAACAAAGAATTGTTTGAGTTGGATTGTGATATCCTTGTCCCTGCAGCGATTGCCAACCAGATTACTGCTGAAAACGCACACGATATCAAAGCCTCGATCGTCGTGGAAGCGGCAAACGGGCCGACAACATCGGAAGCGACGAAAATTCTGACTGAACGTGGAATTCTTCTTGTGCCGGATGTGTTAGCTAGTTCAGGTGGAGTAACAGTTTCGTACTTTGAATGGGTCCAAAATAACCAAGGTTATTACTGGACGCAGGAAGAAGTGGACGAAAAACTGACGAAAAAGCTGATTGATGCATTTGAAAATGTATACAATGTCGCTATTACGCGCAATATTGATATGCGTTTGGCCGCTTATATGGTCGGAGCCCGCAGAACCGCTGAAGCAGCACGCTTCCGTGGATGGGTTTAAGGCGGAAATAGACCGTTCGGGATTCTCCCGAGCGGTTTTTTTGCGTTTTAATAGGAAAATCTACATAATAGAAAAAGAAAAGGAGGATGATTGGATGAATGCATTTTCATTTTACAACCCGGTTAAATTAATTTTCGGCAAAGGGCAATTAGAAGCAGTAAAAAAAGAATTACCTAAATATGGTAAAAAAGTTTTGGTGGTATATGGAGGAGGCAGTGTCAAAAAGAACGGCCTCTATGATGAAGTAATGGCTACTTTAGCTGAAGCAAAACTTGAAGTTTTCGAATTGGGCGGAGTAGAACCGAATCCACGGATCTCGACTGCACGCAAAGGCATCGAAATCTGCAAAAAAGAAGGCATTGATATGCTTCTGGCGGTAGGTGGCGGTTCTGTTATTGACTGTACGAAACTGATTGCATGCGGCGCTGCATACGATGGCGATGCGTGGGATTTCGTATCTCGCAAAGCTCAGCCAAAAGAGGCATTGCCATTCGGAACGGTGCTGACTTTGGCGGCAACAGGTTCAGAGATGAACTCTGGATCGGTTATCACAAATGAAGAAACGCAAGAGAAATACGGCTGGAGCAGCCTGTTGTCATTCCCGAAATTCTCGATTCTAGACCCTACTTATACAATGTCAGTGCCTCAAGATCAAACAGTATATGGTATTGTCGATATGATGTCCCATATTTTTGAGCAATATTTCAACAATGCCACAAACACGCCGGTACAAGACCGGATGTGCGAAGGGGTTTTGAGAGCGGTCATTGAAACGGCTCCGAAATTATTGGAAGACCTTCAAAGCTACGAGCACCGCGAAACAATTTTATTTGCAGGGACGATGGGATTGAACAACTTCCTGCAAATGGGTTATAACGGAGACTGGGCTACCCATAATATCGAACATGCCGTATCAGCGGTTTATGATATCCCTCATGCTGGGGGCTTGGCTATTTTGTTCCCGCAGTGGATGCGTCACAACATTAATGTGAATCCGGCGCGCTTTGCGCAAATGGCTGAACGTGTCTTCGATGTTGAGAGAGAAGGCAAGTCGGACGAAGAGGCGGGATTGGAAGGAATCGAGCGCATGAGCGCATTCTGGACATCCCTTGGTGCACCGACGCGTTTGGCGGATTATGAAATCGATGGTACAAAAATCGACTTGATGGCTGAGAAAGCCATGGTATACGGAGAGTTTGGCAACTTCAACAAATTGCAAGGCGATGACGTAAAAGAAATCTTAACAGCTTCATTATAAAAAAAGATTGGGCACATAATGTGCCCAATCTTTTTTTTATTTGGCTGTTGTTGCAGATAAGGAGTCAGGACGCTTGCTGACATGCTTCCAATGCGTTTCTCCATCATCCGCGTCAAGTGACACGATAACATCGTCAACGCTAGGCTGGCTCAAAAGAATATCGGCTAAACGGTCTTGCAAGTCATCTGCTTCAGCGATGCTCAACGTCGGATCGATTTCAACCAATGTTTCTACATGGAGGAATTCGCCTTCTTTAACAACTTCAAGCTTTCTTATATCTCTTACTGAAGGATGGTCTGTAAGAATATGGGCGATATGGTTGACCATTTGCTCGTCGGTTTCTCCGATAGCGCCGCGCGCATTATCCAAAAAGACTTTGGAGACCACATAGAACATCATCAAGCCGATAGCGATAGAAGCTGCGCCTTCGATTGCAAGGAAGCCGGTGTAATGGGCAATCAGGATGGCAACCAATGCCAGGATGCCGCCTGCAGTAGCGACGAGGTCTTCCAGGAACACAAGCTTCGTTGCGGGTTTAGCGCGATTTAAATGTGCGAAGCTTGTCGTTAGAGGAGCAAGCGCGCCACCTTTGACGCCCGCCTCATGCAGTATTTCTTTGCCTGCTTTATAGAGAACGAAAGCTTCTAAGAGAATTGCAATCGTCAAGACGACGACACTGATGATGAACCCTTCCGCTTCCACTGGATGGGTCATTTGATGCCAACCTTCCCGAATCGTTTCATAGGCCATGATGCCGACGATTAAAACAGCACCGAGTAATACGATGTTAAGCAGTCGGCCGAAGCCGTTCGGGAATTGTTTTGTCGGAGCTTTTTTGGACAATGCGGAACCGATAAAAACAAAGTATTGGTTCGCGGCATCGCCGATAGAGTGCATTGTTTCAGCGAACATAGCCACATTTCCAGTGAAGGAGAACGCGACACCTTTCATAATTGCAATAAAAGTATTAATAATTGCAGCAAATAAGGACGGCTTGTTCCCGCCTTTTAATAATGTGAAAAATTCTCCCATTCTTTTTCCTCCTTAATTGATAAGCTCGATATCAACTTCCTCGACTTTGTTAATGGCCGTGATCTCTTGGTAAAGGCTTATTGTTTCTTTGGTGTGGTAATACGACACTCTCATTGCCAATTGATGGAGTATATCTCCGCTATCGCCTTCATGGTGGGAAATTGAAAGGGATTCGATGCTCACTCCATTTGATTTTATCTCTTCTACGATGATTGGGAAAGACTCAGTATCGGATACGATGATTTTAATGCTTGCCTCCACCATTCGCAAACGTCTCGGGCCATAATTGAACAGAAGAGGGGGGAGTGCTTCGATACCGAATAGAATAATGGCTACTGCGAAAAACGCTTCAATGTAAAAACCCGCGGCAACTGCAATACCAATTCCGCCAGCTCCCCAAATCATAGCGGCCGTCGTCAATCCTGATATCGAATCATTGCCGCGCTTGAGTATAACGCCGGCCCCTAGGAAGCCGATACCCGAAACGATTTGGGCGGCAAGCCGAAGCGGATCCATCGTAATATTGACGCCTTCATGAGGGCTGGCTTTTGCAAGGTAGGCGGTTTCAATCGAGATGATTGTCAGGAGGCAGCTGAATGTTGCAATCACGACGCTCGTCTTCAATCCGACAGGCTTCCTTTTCAATTCCCTCTCAAGCCCGATGACTAAACTTAGAACGGCGGCGATCAGCAGCTTGAGAAAAGTTTCATAGGAGGAGATGTGAAGCGCATCCAGAAAATCCATTAAATATCCTCCTTCCGCATTACGGGATTGATAAAGAATACGGGAACTGTCAAACTGAAAAGAGCTGAATTCATCTGCGTATTTACAGCACAACAATCGAAAAGGGGCACCGTCATGGAAAAACCAGCAATCAATCCATTCATCCCAATCATCATCGGCGTTTTTTCAGTTGCACTTTCAGCGATATTCGTGAAAATGACATCCGCTGATTCAGGCGTAACAGCTTTTTATCGGATGCTTTTCTCGATCCTTATCATGAGCCCGGTATTCTTAATGAAATATACCCCGGAAATCAGAAAGCTAAGCAAGAGGGACTGGCTATTCACATCAATTGCGGGAATTTTTCTCGCATTTCATTTCATTTTATGGTTTGAATCACTGAATTATACGTCAGTTGCCAGTTCAACAGTGCTGGTCACGCTTCAGCCGCTATTCGCTTTTGCGGGCACGTATTTTTTCT
This sequence comes from Planococcus sp. (in: firmicutes), assembly GCA_035468565.1. GTDB lineage: Bacteria > Bacillota > Bacilli > Bacillales_A > Planococcaceae > Planococcus. Next base: position 1,150 of record DATISS010000031.1, on the reverse strand, counting down.
TTAAAGAACGTTTATCTTTCAAGACGATCGCTTCCGGGGCAATCGCAGTCGCTGGCAGTGTGCTGATCGGCTATGGTGATTTCAAAATCAGTGGGATGGCGCTTTATGGAGATTTATTGGCGCTGATCGCCTGTGCATTGATAACGGCCTATTTGCTTTTCGGCCAGGATGTACGAAAAAGGATTTCATTGGTTACGTATACGTTCGTCGTTTATAGCGTCAGTACGATAACGTTATTCTTCTATATCATAGCGAAAGGTGAATCGTTCGGACCGTATCCAGCTTCCGAATGGATGTGGTTTTTGCTGCTAGCGATCATTCCTAACTTGCTCGGCCACACGCTTTTCAATTGGGCGTTGAAGTGGGTGAGTACGAATGTCATTTCAATCGCTATCTTATTCGAGCCGGTAGGGGCGGCAATATTAGCTTATTTCATCCTCGGGGAACTTTTAAGCGCGACGCAGATAATAGGAGGAAGCATTGTGCTGGCGGGTATCATTTTGTTCGTCGCGGACTTCAAAAAAATTAAATCCAAGTTTTTTAAGGAAAAGGCTTGATTTAATTTGCTCTACGGTTTATATTAATACATGTCCTTAAGACGCCTGAAAAAATATTTTAAAATAGTATTGACTTCCAGGCGCCAACAGGATATATTGATAAAGTCGCCAATGAGCGCGGCGCACAACCTGAACCTTGAAAACTGAACAGCAAAACGTCAACGAAAGACGTCACGAGCGCTTCGGCGCGCGAACGGCTTTTGCGAAGGTTGCCGCAAGGCGATTGAGCAAAGCTTTTCAAACCTGAAGTGTTCGTGACTACTTACTGATCAGCCTTGTGCAGATCAAAGCGAATCGTGCGTCTTCGGACGGCGATACGCCAGCAGTATTGAGCAATCAACACTACTCTATAATGGAGAGTCTGATCCTGGCTCAGGACGAACGCTGGCGGCATGCCTAATACATGCAAGTCGAGCGGAACGTTGGGAGCTTGCTCCCAATGTTTAGCGGCGGACGGGTGAGTAACACGTGGGCAACCTGCCCTGCAGATCGGGATAACTCCGGGAAACCGGTGCTAATACCGAATAGTTTTTTGCCCCTCATGGGGCGAAACGGAAAGACGGTTTCGGCTGTCACTGCAGGATGGGCCCGCG
>DATISS010000030.1:0-14905 GCA_035468565.1 Planococcus sp. (in: firmicutes) | reverse complement strand
CTGGATTGGAGAGGTGTGTATTTGGCTAATGCGGGTTAAATTTCAAGGAACGCGTGTTAACTCCCAGCTAACGCCGATTAATTTTTCTGTCACACATGTTAACAACGTTTTTACGCCTGTTAATGGAAATGCCTCTACCTGAAATCTAAGATAGATGCATCCTGACGCCACTGTAAAACATGCCGCTTCGGGTATTCGTCTTATGCCCGTCGAACCTCCATGGGCGCTTCCGCTTTTCTTTGTCTAGCTGCAAGAGCCAGCTTCTCGGGTCAAAAGCCATGCCGGCTATGCGGCAAGATGCGCCGCTTCGCCAGCCTGTCTTATGCCTGTCGAAGCTACCCGGCTCTTTCCGCTTTTCTTTTTTGTCTAGCTCCAGCGCCCAGGTTCTCGGGATCATAAGCCAAATCCCCTGTGCGGCTGAAAACATGCCGCTTCGGGTATTCGTCTTATGCCCGTCAAACCTCCACGGGCGCTTCCGCTTTTCTTTTTTTGCATGACACGCCAGGATAGATGTATAATGGAGAGAGTTTACAAAAGATACGGAGTGTCGACTGTGCAGCGAATAGCGAATTTATTAGTTGTCCGCAATGGGCAAGTACTATTATTAAAAAAACCTCGGCGCGACTGGTACGTTGCTCCGGGCGGGAAAATGGAATCCGGCGAATCGATTTACGAAGCGGCAATCCGTGAGTTTATTGAAGAAACGGGTGCCACGCCTTTGAATACGCATTTAAAAGGGATTTACACGATGATGATCCATGACAAAGACCAGATTGTGGACGAATGGATGTTGTTTACGTTTGTTGCCCATGGCTTAGAAGGCAAAGTTTTCAAAGAAACGCGGGAAGGGCTTCTTGAATGGCATCCGCTAGAAAGCCTGGCGTTTCTGCCAATGGCCGAAGGGGACCGCACCAATCTTCAGTTTGCGGTGCACCAGAAGGGCATGCAATACGGCACGTTCCACTACACCCCAGAATTCCAGCTGCTAGCTGAGCACATACAAACTTCAACAGAAGAGGTGACACGCCCGAATGGAAAATCTTAATAACGACGAAACTGAATTGATCATCATCACCGGCATGTCAGGAGCGGGCAAGACTGTGGCAATCCAAAGCTTTGAGGATCTTGGATTTTTCACAATTGATAACTTGCCGCCAGCCCTATTGCCGACGTTCATCAAATTGATGAGAGATTCAGGAAAGTCGATGAAGCGTGTGGCTGCAGTGATGGACCTGCGAGGCGGAGATTTCTTCGACAGCCTTGTGGACGCCATCGATAACCTTTTGAAAGAACCGAAAGTTTCTGTGACGATCCTGTTCCTTGACGCTGACAATCATACGCTCGTGAGCCGCTATAAAGAATCTCGGCGTTCGCATCCGCTGTCGCCAGGTGGCTTGGTGCTCGGCGGCATCAAAAAAGAGCGGGACATGTTGATGGATCTGCAGGGCCGCGCGAAATACATGTACAACACATCAACGATGAAACCACGTGAGCTGAAAGAGAGAATCATGACGGATTTCGCGACCAAGACTAGCAACGTATTTACGGTCAACGTCATGTCATTCGGCTTCAAGCACGGAATGCCCATCGATGCAGATTTAGTGTTCGATGTACGATTTTTGCCAAACCCTTATTATATTGAAGCACTGAATCCGTTGTCCGGGTTGGATGAGTCTGTATCGGATTACGTGCTGCAATGGGGCGAAACCCAGACATTGATCAGTAAATTGACAGACCTGTTTGAGTTTATGATTCCGCAATACAAAAGTGAAGGCAAAGCACAGCTTGTCATCGCATTCGGCTGCACAGGCGGCCAGCACCGTTCGGTGACACTGGCCGAATACTACGGCAAATTGCTCGCTGAAAACTATAAAACAATCGTTACGCACCGCGACGTTAAAACAAGAAAGGGCTGAGTGCATGGAAGATATTATGCGCCGGAAGCGCGTTGTCATCATTGGAGGAGGCACAGGCCTCTCCACATTATTAAGAGGTTTGAAAATGTTTCCGCTCGATTTGACAGCAGTTGTAACCGTTGCTGACGATGGCGGCAGTTCTGGCAGGCTGCGGAATGATTTGGATATTCCGCCTCCAGGGGATATCCGCAATGTGATGGCGGCTTTATCGGATGCCGAACCGCTCGTCGCGGAAATGTTCCAATACCGTTTCAAGCAGTCCCTGGATTTGGATGGGCATTCACTCGGCAACTTGATGCTTGCCGCGCTCACTGAAATTACCGGGGACTTCTCGCATGCTGTCCGTGAGATGAGCCGGGTATTGAATGTCAATGGCACAGTGTTGCCAGCGGCCAATCAATTGGTGACGCTGCACGCTGAGTTCGAAGACGGCACAATTGTCAGTGGGGAATCAAAGATTCCGAAGTATCTGCAGCCGATCAAGCGCGTATTCTTAGAACCGCATGACGTCAAAACGCTGCCTGATACAATCACCGCCATCAGCAAAGCGGATGTTGTCATCATTGGCCCAGGATCTTTATACACCAGCATATTGCCGAATCTCCTGGTCAAAGACATTGAACAGGCTTTGATGGCTTCGACAGCGAAAAAGATTTATATCTGCAATTTGATGACGCAGGCGGGGGAAACATATAATTATTCTGCCTCAGACCACGTCAAAGCCATATATGCACATGTGGAAAAGCCATTTTTAGATGCAATCTTGCTCGATAGGATCCAAGTGCCTTTGACGGTTGCGGAGCGCTATAAGAGAGAACTGGCATCGCCAGTCGAGTGCGACGAGGAAGAACTTGAGAAAATGGGCCTTAAGGTTTACAAACAAGACATCACCAATATATTCGGGAAAGCCGTCCGGCACGAACCGATGAAAGTGGCGCAGTGGCTGTTTGAATACGCCGGAGGCCTCGAAAAAGAAACACCGAAGCATCTGTATTTTTGATGTGAGGGGAGGGGGGACGGCATGTCATTTGCTTCCGAAACAAAAAAAGAAATGACCCAAATTGAAGTGGATGATTGCTGTGGCAAAGCTGAACTATCCGCTTTAATCCGCATGAATGGCACGTTGTCGTTTTCAAATCGGCAGTTGAGCCTTGATATACAGACAGAGAACGCAGCGATTGCACGGCGCATCTATACCTTCTTAAAACGATTTTATCCGGCTTATCCAGTCGAATTGCTGGTCCGGAAAAAAATGCGCTTGAAAAAGAATAATATTTATATCTGCAGAATCAGGGAAGGTTCGAAGCAAGTCTTAGAGGATCTGGCCATCATTTCGGAAGGTTTCCAATTTCAGCACGAAATTGATAAGAGCCTGATCGAAAAGACGTGCTGCAAGCGCGCTTATTTGCGTGGTGCTTTTTTAGCGGGAGGATCCGTCAATAATCCGGAAACTTCTTCCTACCACCTTGAAATCTACTCGCTTTACAAAGACCACGCGGATTCACTGGTCGAGCTGATGAATCACTTCCATTTGAACAGCAAAACAATTGAACGGAAAAAAGGCTTTGTGACTTATTTAAAAGAAGCAGAAAAGATTTCGGATTTCCTCAGTATCGCTGGAGCGCATTTGGCTTTATTGAAATTCGAGGACGTCCGCATTATCCGGGATATGCGCAATAGCGTCAATCGCCTTGTGAATTGTGAAACCGCAAACCTCAACAAGACGATCGACGCGGCGTTGCGGCAAGTCGAGAATATCCGTTTTATCGATTCCGCTATCGGCATTGACCAGTTGCCTGAACGGCTTCGGGAAATTGCCAGACTACGCGTCGAGCATCAAGATGTTACACTGAAGGAACTCGGCGAGATGGTTTCAAGCGGAAGTGTCAGCAAATCGGGTGTCAACCACCGGTTGCGCAAGATCGATGAAATCGCGGAGCAATTGAGAAGTGGAGAAACGATTGGCCGGTAGCACCGTGCCATTCTTTCATATATTATTAAGTCCAGTTACGTTTTAGAGGAGGGGCAGCATGGTAGAGAAACAAGTGGAAGTCCAATTGAAATCCGGATTGCAGGCAAGGCAGGCAGCTTTGTTCGTCCAAGAAGCCAACCGCTACAATGCGGATGTCTATTTGGAAAAAGATGAAAAGAAAGTTAACGCGAAAAGCATCATGGGCATTATGAGCCTCGCCATCAGCAAAGGCACGAATGTTACCATTTCAGCAGACGGATCGGATGAAGAGAAAGCAGTAAATGCTTTGTCTTCCCTAATCGAAAAAGAAGCATAAAAAATCCCGCAGACCTCAAAGGCTGCGGGATTTTTTTATGTGATTAATTCAGCAAGTACTGATTTGGTGGTTCTGAAAAAAGTTCATCCCGTTATCCGGCGTTAAAATATTTTTAATAAGTGCTTCTCGAAATTTAACAGGCGTTAGCCGCCAGTTAACAGGCACTGTTTGAAATTTAACCCGCACTCGCAGCAATTTGGCGGAATACCGGCACTCAAACTCATTATCAAAAACAAAAAAACCCCGCAGCTTCGAAAAGCTGCGGGGTTTTTTGTTTAGATATCTTCTTTTTTGTGCTGAGGTAATTTGCTGCGAGTGATGATTTGGTCGATCAAACCATACTCAAGCGCGCGCTCTGCAGTCATGAAATTATCGCGGTCTGTATCTTTGGAAATGACTTCCAAAGACTGGCCAGTGCGTTCTGCCAAGATTGTATTCAATTTATCACGAAGGAACAAGATGCGTTTTGCGGCAATCTCGATTTCCGTCGCTTGTCCTTGTGCTCCACCAAGCGGTTGGTGAATCATGACTTCAGCATTCGGCAAAGCGTAGCGTTTGCCTTTCGTGCCGGCTGCCAATAGGAAAGCTCCCATAGAAGCGGCCATACCGATGCAGATGGTTTGGACATCCGGGCGGATGAACTGCATTGTGTCATAAATCGCCATACCGGCTGTGATGCTGCCGCCAGGGCTGTTGATGTAAATCGAAATGTCTTTTTCCGGATCTTCAGCTTCGAGGAACAGCAACTGTGCGACAATGGAGTTCGCAACATTATCGTCAATTCCGCTGCCCAGCATGATAACGCGGTCTTTCAGCAAACGTGAGTAAATATCATAGGCACGTTCGCCGCGGCTCGTTTGTTCAATTACTGTTGGAATTAAATTCATGGTAAGTTTCCTCCTCATAATAAGGTATTGGCTAACTGTACTGAAATCTTCTTCAGCTGTAATAATATCATACACATCATGGTCAATGAAGGTCAAATCTAACGAATTGAAAAAACAAGCTTGAAATTTTTTGTATCTCTGTATATAATAGAAAAGTCGCTAACAACAATCTGCCCTCGTAGTGTAATGGATCACACGTAAGATTCCGATTCTTAAAATGGAGGTTCGATTCCTTCCGAGGGCATAAATGAAAACAGCGCACCTTTCCTAGCTAATTGGAAAAGGTGCGCTGTTTTTTCTTTTGCTGCCGCAGATCTCCATGGAGAGTTTAAAAGAGCGCCTTTTTAGGGAATTGAATAATAATCCAGTAGAAATGAAGAGGGGTAATGTTATGAAGAAAATATTGATTCCCATTGTTGTGATCATTGCAGTTATTGCATTAATCGCGGCGATGATCGTGCCGAGCTATAACGGCTTCGTGCAGCTTGAAGAAGATGTCAACCAATCGTATGCGCAAATTGAAAATCAGCTGCAACGCAGGCTGGACTTGATCCCGAATCTTGTGGAAACGGTCAAAGGGTTTGCAAACCAGGAACAGGAAGTCATCAATAGCATCACAGAAGCCCGTTCAAACTTGGCTGGGGCCGACACAATCCAGGAACAAGCGAATGCTGACGCAGAATTGAGCGGCGCGCTAAGCCGTTTGCTCGTCGTGGTGGAGAATTATCCTGAATTGAAATCGAGCGAAAATTTCCAGCAGCTGTCTGATGAATTAGCAGGGACGGAAAATCGCATTGCTGTGGCCCGTCAGGACTATAACGCTTCTGTAACCGAATTCAATCGCAAAGCCAGAAGTTTCCCAGGCAATATGGTGGCAGGCATTTTCGGCTTTGATCAGAAAGAGTATTTCGAAGCAGATCCGGATGCGCAAGAAGCTCCCGAAGTCGACTTTGGGACTGATGAGGAATGATCCGGAAAACGGCCATCATATTCCTGTTGTTGATGTTGCCCGCTGCAATGGTTTTTGCAATCGAATTTCCTGAGCTGACCGATGATATTTATGTCCAAGACATCGCCGACATCCTTTCAGCTGAGCAGGAAGAGGAAATCCGACAGCTGGGCGCAGGGCTTGAAGATGCAACGACTGCACAAATCGCTGTGCTGGCCATTCCTTCGTTGGAAGGTGAGCCGATTGAAAGCTACGCCAACGAGGCATTTCGTCATTACGGCATCGGCGCTGAAGAATCAAACAACGGCGTGCTGGTCGTGCTGGCGATGGAAGACAGGGAAATCTACATTGAGGTAGGCTATGGCCTTGAAGGCGCATTGCCGGATGGCAAAGTGGGCAGAATCTTGGATGATTTCGCCGTTCCGTATTTGCGCGAAGGGAGTCCTGACCTAGCAATCATCAACACCTACCAGGCGCTTTACCAGGAAGTCGCTGCCGAATATAATTGGAATGGCGAACCGGTCGAACCACAGGCCGCGGCTTCTTCAGCAGAAGGCGAAGGCGGCGGTATCCCTGCCATCTATATTGTCATGATTGTTATTGTCGTATTGTACCTGTTGACGCGCGGCGGCCGCGGCGGTCCAGGCGGACGGGTAAGGCGGGGCGGTTTTATGGGCCCAGGCACTTTCGGCGGTGGCTTTGGCGGCGGCTTCGGTGGTGGAGGAGGCGGCGGTTTCCGAGGAGGCGGCGGCGGTTCTTCCGGCGGCGGTGGAGCTGGCCGAGGATGGTAATGAAAGAAGGCAGAATATGATTACATTATTCACGCGGGCGAATTGCCCGCTATGCGACGAAGCTAAGCTAATGCTGAAACTAGTCCAGGAAGATTTTGATATCGAATGGGTGGAAGTGGACATCGAAAGCGATGACGCTTTGCATGAAAAATACATGTTGATAATTCCTGTGATTGAGCACAATGGCAAAACGGTTATCTACGGCAATGTCGGCTATATTGAATTATTGGAAGCGTTAGAACTTTAACGCTTCTTTTTATTTGCATTTATTGAAAAGCTCAGCTAAAATGAAATGAGTGGGACAGAAAAAAAGAATCGGGACAATTTCTGTCCCTTTGAAAGAGGAGTGAATAAATGGATCCATTAACGGAAGCGCAGAATAAGCTCGTGCCGGAAATGACCGACCTCCTGAAAAAACGTTACCAAATTTTACAGGCCATTCAGAGAGACCAGCCCATTGGCAGGCGCGCACTCAGCGAACTTGCCGGTATGAAAGAACGCGACATCCGCAACGAAACTGATTTGTTGCGCAGCCAGCAGCTGATAGAAGCTAAAACCGCTGGAATGGCTGTCACCGCTCAAGGTGCAGCTGTTCTAGAGTCATTAAAAGAATTTATGCGCGAAGTTTCTGGACTTTCACGCATGGAGCAGCAATTGAAATCCATCCTTGGAATCGCACGGGTGCACATAGTCCCGCAGGATAGCGATGAAATGCCGGCGGTCAAAGGAAATATCGGCAAAGAAGCTGCCCGGCAGCTTGAATCCAAGTTTGCCCAGCACAAAATCGTTGCAGTGACTGGCGGCAGCACGATGGCGGCCATCTCGAAAGAGTTATCCGCTGACAGGAAAGACACCGCGCTTCAATTCGTCGCTGCACGCGGCGGCTTGGGCGAGGATGTCCTCCATCAAGCGAACACTATCGCATCTGCATTTGCCGCTAAAACCGGCGGCTCAGTCAAAACACTCTACCTGCCAGATCATCTAAGCGCGGAAGCGTTCGAGATGATGCTGCGCGAACCGGTCATCAAAGACATGATGGACCATTACGACCGGACGGACATTGTGGTGCATGGAATCGGAAATGCCGAGGAAATTGCATTGCAGCGCAAATCTTCCAGCGAGGAAGTGGGGCATATCCGTTCCGGCGGCGCGGTAAGCGAAGCATTCGGCTACTACTTCAACGATCAAGGGGAAGTGGTTTATCGCATCCGGACAGCGGGAATCCAATTGGAGCAAGTCAAAAATGCCGCATTCATCCTGGCAGTAGCCGGTGGGCATTCGAAAGCACAGGCAATTCTATCTTATTGCAAAATTGCAGCCAAAGGGACGGTGCTCGTCACTGATGAAGGGGCGGCCCGACAAATAATTGAACTTACACAAAAACTGGAGGAATTATAAATGACTTTAAAATTAGCTATTAACGGATTCGGACGCATCGGACGCATTGTTTTTCGCCAAGCATTGATTCACGAAGAAGTGGAAGTAGTAGCGGTGAACGATTTGACAGACGCTAAAATGCTTGCGCACTTGCTGAAATACGATTCGGTCCATGGAATAATGGATGCTGAAGTTTCTTCTGAAGGCGAATACTTGATCGTCAACGGCAAGAAAATCAAAGTCTTCTCACAAAAAGATCCTTCGAACCTTCCATGGAGCGATTTGAACATCGATATCGTTATCGAGTCTACTGGATTCTTCACTGACGCTGAAGCAGCTGAAAAACATATCGCAGCTGGCGCGAAAAAAGTCATCGTTTCTGCACCAGGCAAAAACATGAAAACTCTTGTAATGGGCGTCAACCACGAAAGCTATGACCCAGCCCAAGATAAAGTGGTTTCAAACGCATCATGCACAACGAACGGCTTAGCCGGTATCTCTAAAGTGTTGAACGATAAATTCGGCATTAAACATGCGATGATGACAACGATCCACTCATATACAAATGACCAGATCTTGCTTGACTCACCGCATAAAGATTACCGTCGTGCCCGCGCAGCTGCAGAATCCATGATTCCAACAACTACAGGTGCAGCAGTCGCAGTAACAAAAGTATTGCCGGAATTGGTTGGCAAATTGGATGGTATGGCAATCCGCGTTCCTACGCCAAACGTATCATTGATCGACTTGGTTGCTGAACTTGAAACTTCAGCAACTATTGAAGACGTCAACAAAGCGCTTAAAGAAGCATCCCAAAACGAATTGAAAGGTTTCATGGAATACAGCGATCTTCCGCTTGTATCAAGAGACTATAATGGCGTTGAAGCTTCAGCAACTGTGGACGGCTTATCGACAATGGTAGTCGGCGACAACATGGTGAAAGTCTTGGCATGGTACGACAACGAGTCTGGCTACTCAGCACGCTGCATCGACTTGGCTCTTCACATGTACAAAACGGGCTTGTAATCTCAAAATCATAGCTTAATTTCCGGTGAACCTCTATAATGAAAGAGGGTAAAAGGGGTGGGGATTTACCCCGCCCCTTATTTTTTTATATGAACGGGAGGATTTTCATGTTGAAGAAAATGACCATGAAAGACGTGGATTTAAAAGGGAAACGCGTATTTTGCCGAGTGGATTTCAATGTGCCGATGTCTGAAGGGAAAGTTACAGACGACACACGGATTCGCGCAGCTGTCCCAACGATTGAATATTTGGTCGAAAACGGGGCAAAAGTTATTTTGGCAAGTCATTTAGGCCGCCCGAAAGGCGCAGTCAACGAAGACATGAGACTGGCAGCAGCAGGAGCCAGATTAACCGAATTATTACATAAACAAGTAAAGAGCCTCAACGAATCAATTGGGGAAAAAGTGGAGCAGGAAATTTCGGCAATGACCGAAGGCGATATCATCCTGCTTGAAAATGTGCGTTTTCACGAAGGCGAAGAAAAAAATGATCCTGAACTCGCAAAAGCATTCGCATCGCTGGCGGACCTTTTCGTCAATGATGCATTCGGCGCCGCGCACCGTGCGCACGCGTCAACTGCTGGCATCGCGGAACATCTGACAGCGGTGTCCGGCCTGCTTCTGGAGAAAGAGTTGGATGTCCTGGGCAAGGCGTTATCTGAACCTGATCGTCCGTTTACAGCCATTATCGGAGGAGCCAAAGTCAAAGATAAAATCGGTGTCATCGACCATCTTTTGGATAAAGTCGACAACCTGATCATCGGAGGCGGTTTGTCTTATACGTTCAGCAAAGCACAAGGCAATGAAGTCGGAAACTCTCTGCTAGAAGAAGACAAAATCGACCTCGCCAAATCCTTCATTGAAAAAGCGAAGGAAAAAGGCGTCAACTTATACATGCCAGTCGATGTAGTAGTGGCAAAAGAATTTTCAAATGATGGAGAAACAAAAGTCGTGGAAATTTCAGAAATTCCTGCAGACTGGATGGGACTCGATATCGGACCTGAAACCGCGAAAACCTACGCGAATGTCATCAAAAATTCGAAGCTGGTCATCTGGAACGGGCCTATGGGCGTGTTTGAAATGAGCTCATTCGAAAATGGCACGAAATCCGTCGCACAAGCGATGGCGGAAACGGATGCTTATACGATTATCGGCGGAGGAGACTCTGCAGCGGCTGTCGAGAAATTTAACGTAGCCGACAAAATGGACCATATCTCTACGGGCGGCGGTGCCTCTCTTGAGTTTATGGAAGGCAAAGATTTGCCTGGCGTTAATGCATTAACCGATAAATAGAAGGAGTGGTTTTGTTGAGAAAGCCGATTATAGCAGGAAACTGGAAAATGTATAAAACTTTTTCTGAAGCAAAAGAATTTGTCGAGGAAGTGAAAGGCCTTGCGCCGGACGCGGACAAAGTCGATTCAGTTATTTGTGCGCCGGCGCTGTTTCTTCAGCAAATGGCAGCATCAGCGGAAGGCAGCCCGCTCCACATAGGGGCACAGACGATGCATGATGAAAAAGAAGGAGCGTTCACCGGCGAAATAAGCCCTGCGCAATTAGCGGATCTTGGCATCCAGTACGCCATTATCGGTCATTCGGAGCGCCGCCAGTATTTCAACGAAACTGACGCTTCAGTGAACAAAAAAGTGCATGCCGCGTTTTCATACGGCATTACGCCAATCATGTGCGTCGGCGAAAGTTTGGAACAGCGGGAAAGCGGTTCTACAGGCGACATCGTCGAACAGCAAGTGGCGGAAGGGCTGAAAGGCTTATCAATGGACCAGGCAGCTCAAACGGTCATCGCTTACGAACCGATTTGGGCAATTGGCACCGGCAAAACCGCGACTGCGGAAGATGCCAACGAAGTATGCGGCATGATCCGCAAAAAAGTGGCATCGTTATACGATGAAAGTACAGCACAACAAGTACGCATCCAATACGGCGGCAGTGTGAAACCGGCGAACATCGAGGAATTGATGGGCATGGAGCATATCGACGGCGCATTAGTCGGCGGAGCGAGCCTGGAAGCGGAGTCTTATGTAAAATTACTAGAGGCGGGATTGCATGCGTAATACAGAATATCCAGTAGCGCTGATCATTCTTGACGGTTTCGGGTTCCGGGCGGAAAACTTTGGCAATGCAGTCGCTCAAGCAAAAAAACCGAATTTCGACCATTTGTGGAATACGTATCCGCACGGTTTGCTGACGGCATCTGGTGAAGCGGTCGGCTTGCCGGAAGGGCAGATGGGCAATTCCGAAGTCGGGCACTTGAATATCGGCGCTGGAAGAATTGTCTATCAGAACTTGACGCGCATCCATAAGTCGATCAAAGATGGTGATTTCTTCGGCAACCCGGCATTTTTGGAAGCTGTTGCGAATGCCAAGCAAAACGGCACCGCACTGCATTTGATGGGGCTGCTGTCTGACGGCGGCGTCCATAGCCATTATGAACACCTTTTCGCGTTATTGAAACTAGCGAAACAGCACGGATTGACTGAAGTATACGTACACGGTTTTCTTGATGGGCGCGATGTCGGCCCTCAGACAGCACTGAAGTATGTGCTAGAGACTGAGCGCCAAATGGCTGAAATCGGCGTTGGCAAGTTCGCTTCAATCAGCGGACGCTATTACGCCATGGACCGCGACAACCGCTGGGAGCGAGTGGAACTCGCATACCGCGTGCTTGTCGATGGAGTCGGCGGAGCGGCGGAAAGCGCAAGCGTTGGAATTGCCAAATCATATGAAACAGGCGCTAACGACGAATTCGTCTTGCCTTTCGCGGTTACGGAGAATGGCAAGCCGGTGGGAACGATTAAAACAGGAGATTCTGTCCTGTTCTTCAATTTCCGTCCGGACCGTGCCATTCAATTGACTTCGGCATTTGTGAATGAAGATTTCACTAGCTTTCCGCAAGGGCCGAATAAACCGCAAAACCTTACGTTTGTTACATTTACAAGCTATAGCGACAAGTTGCCGACGCGTGTAGCGTTCGATACGCTGAATCTGGAGAATACAATCGGAGAAGTGCTGTCGGAGAACGGCCTGCGCCAATTGCGCATCGCTGAAACAGAGAAGTACCCGCACGTCACGTTCTTTATGAGCGGCGGCCGCGAAGATGTTTTTCCAGGCGAAAAGCGGATTTTGGTTGATTCACCGAAAGTCGCGACTTATGACCTCAAGCCGGAAATGAGCGCGTATGAAGTGACAGATCAATTGTTGCAAGAGATCCATGATGATGCGTTTGACGCAATCATCTTGAACTTTGCAAACCCGGATATGGTGGGCCACAGTGGAATGCTGGTGCCAACAATCCGTGCCATTGAAGTGGTTGACCAATGCCTCGGCCGAATCGTCGAGGCGCTGCATGCAAAAGGCGGCGCCGCAGTCATTACGGCAGACCACGGCAATGCGGATGAAGTGCTGACGCTAGAAGGCAATCCGATGACGGCGCATACGACGAACCAAGTACCGTTAATCGTTACGAAACCAGGCGTGGTGCTAAGAAATGACGGCATTCTTGCCGATTTGGCACCGACTGTCTTGAAATTATTGAACGTTCAACAACCGGAAGAAATGACAGGAAAACCATTATTCTAAACTAAGGGAGCTGTTTTTAATGCCAATTATCACTGACATTCTTGCACGCGAAGTACTTGATTCACGAGGAAATCCTACTATTGAAGTAGAAGTCTTCACAGAAAGCGGCGCATTCGGGCGGGCAATCGTTCCTTCAGGCGCTTCAACTGGAGAGCATGAAGCAGTAGAACTTCGCGATGGCGATAAAAGCCGTTACCTTGGAAAAGGCGTACTAAAAGCTGTTGACCACGTAAACAATGAAATTTCTGCTGAAATCGAAGAAAACTTTTCAGTGCTTGACCAAGTTGCAATCGATCAGGCGCTGATTGAGCTTGACGGCACAGAAAACAAAGGGCGTTTAGGCGCGAACGCGATCCTTGGTGTTTCCATGGCTGTCGCGCACGCGGCTTCAGATTACTTGGATATTCCTTTATACCAATACTTGGGTGGCTTTAATGCAAAGCAATTGCCGGTGCCGATGATGAACATTTTAAACGGCGGCGAACACGCGGATAACAATGTCGATATCCAGGAATTCATGGTAATGCCAGTCGGTGCAGAATCATTCCGCCACGCGGTGCGCATGGGCGCTGAAATTTTCCATAACCTGAAAAGTGTATTGAAAGAAAAAGGCTATAATACATCAGTCGGCGACGAAGGCGGATTTGCTCCGAACCTTGGTTCAAACGAAGAAGCCTTGTCGACAATCATTGAAGCAATCAAAAAAGCGGGCTATACGCCAGGCGAAGATGTATTGCTGGCAATGGATGTGGCTTCATCTGAATTGTACGATAAAGAAAAAGGCGTTTATAACCTGCCAGGCGACAACACGGTTAAAACATCTGCTGAAATGGTCGACTGGTACGCTGAACTTTGCGAAAAATACCCAATCATCTCAATCGAAGACGGCTTGGATGAAAACGACTGGGCTGGCCACAAGCTATTGACTGAGCGCATCGGCGACAAAGTCCAATTGGTCGGCGACGATCTGTTCGTAACAAATACGAAAAAGTTGGCTAAAGGAATCGAAGAAGGCGTATCAAACTCCATCTTGATCAAAGTGAACCAAATCGGTACATTGACGGAAACGTTTGATGCAATCGAAATGGCAAAACGCGCAGGCTATACTGCAGTCATCAGCCACCGCTCAGGCGAATCGGAAGATGTAACGATTGCGGATATCGCGGTTGCGACGAATGCCGGACAAATCAAAACGGGTGCCCCTTCACGCACTGACCGTGTAGCGAAGTACAACCAATTGCTGCGCATCGAAGACCAGCTTAACGAGTCATCCCAATACCTCGGGCTGAAAACTTTCTACAACTTGAAGAAATAAGGCTTTAGCTGCAGCTTTCTTCTATTGCTATTGTCATATTTCTAAGTTTTTGGTAAACTAGTTCTTGTTGTGAAAGTTCTTTTCAGGAGGTGGAATTAATGCATACGTTGTTAGTAACCTTATTGGTCATCGTATCGCTCGCTTTAATCGTTGTCGTACTATTGCAATCAGGAAAAAGTGCAGGTCTTTCAGGAGCCATCTCCGGTGGAGCAGAGCAACTTTTCGGCAAGCAAAAAGCTCGTGGAGTAGACTTGGTCCTTCATCGGGTAACGATTGTACTTGCTGCCTTATTCTTTATTTTGGCTATTGCCGTAACTAAAGCTTAATGTAGACGTCTAAATCGCCTGACCATTTTACTGGTTAGGCGATTTCTTTTTATAACGATATAATAATACTTAACTACCGATATTCCGCAAAACTGCCTCGCTTGCCGTGGGCAAGACATGGGACGAAGCTAGCGAGGACCGTGTCTTTGTCCCGAAGCTAGCGCCGCGATGCAGGGACAGAGTTTTGAAGGCGTCTCCGCTGTTTTGCTCCATATCGAGAGATATCTTAGCGAAGGCGCGGCCAAGGGCTAGGCAAGGAGATGGCCAAATGGAATTTGGGCCATTTCCTTGGCGACGAGCTTGCGCAGGAGCAATATTCTTTGCTCTGCCCAAAGCGCCGAAGCGGTGAACCAGCGTTAACTTCTTTAGTTCTACTCATATAGCTTATATTCGAATTAAAAGGAGAGAATTAGATGGAAACCATGATTGGGCAGCAA
>DATISS010000029.1:0-40530 GCA_035468565.1 Planococcus sp. (in: firmicutes) | reverse complement strand
GGCATCGGAATCCACGTCGAAATATTTGGGATTCCGGTCGTATAAAAGGCCGTGGCGACATCGCCCCAAGGAATCCCGATGGCGGACTTGCTGCCCCGGCCGAAGTCGATCCGGCGATGCTGGCTGCCAATAGGCACAGCGATAATCTGCCCGTTCCGGCGCACTGCGCTGCCGGAACCAAGCCCGCGGACGGCGGTTTTATAAGTTCCTGGCGATATACCGGAATCCGAGTCGAAGCCCAGGTCCAGCTGCGTGGCATCCGGCAGGATTTCATTCAATTTCAAAGCAGTGCAGTCTGTCGGAATCACATCGAATCCGACTCCGGAACAAAGGACGACGCCGGCAGAAATCGCCCTCTCGTGTTGGGCGTGTGTATGTTCAAAGACGGAGATTTCCCCGGTAATATCCAAGTAATGGGCAGCTGACGCCAGACAGGCATCGATCATCAGTTTGCTCGTTTCGCTAAAGGGACCCGCGCAATGCAGCACGAGATCAATATCCTGCAAATGTTCATGGGCACTGCCGTCCAAGGGGAAGGTTCGTGTTTCCAACTGAAATTGTGCAGCCAATGCCGCTAGTTTGTCAGCATTGCGCCCGGCAATTACCGGGTGCAGCCCCCTGCGTACCGCTTCCTGCACAATCAGTGCTCCTGTATAGCCATATGCGCCATAAATCAGCCATCTTCCATTCATCTTAAAACCTCCTTACTAGTATTATTCTTCCCGAGTGGGCGAAAGACCTTTTCGCCAGCCGATCTATGAAGGCAGCAGAAAATATCCCGGGAAATAAAAAGGGGATTTCAAGGGAAAATAGAACAGAACTAGTAGTAAGAGAGAATGGATTTAGCAGCGGCGGCCAGGCGGACAGATGCCAAAATTAGAATGAATGAAAAGGAGGCGTTTTTATGCATGATATTCATTTAATCCCTTTTCGGGTGGAAGCGATCGTTTCAGCGGCACCGCAGATTCCGGAAGGTGTGCGGATGATCCAAGCACCCGCAGTGTGGGAGCAGGCACAGCATGGCAAAGGCACGGTTGTAGCGATATTGGACACGGGATGCCAGCCGGACCATCCGGATCTTCAGGGCAGGATCATCAGCGGCCGGAACTTCACAGCTGACTTCAATAGCGATGCTAATGACTTTTCTGACAATAATGGCCACGGAACCCATGTAGCGGGCACGGTTGCCGCTTCTTTGCGGCCGGATGGAAAAATCGTTGGGGTCGCCCCGGAAACGCAGCTGCTGATTCTTAAAGTGCTGAACGGTGAAGGGGCAGGCGATTATGCAGGCATTATCAGCGGCATCCATTACGCGATTGATTGGCGTGGGCCGAATGGCGAAAAGACGACAGTCATCTCGATGTCGCTTGGCGGACCTGATAACGTCCCTGAACTTCACGATGCCGTGAAGAGAGCGGTCGACAATGGTATACCGGTTGTCTGTGCCGCCGGCAACGAAGGGGACGATAGCCACTCGACCGATGAATTCGCTTATCCAGGTGCCTATGGCGAAGTCATTCAAGTAGGGGCAGTCGACTTCAACCGGAAAATAGCGCCGTTCAGCAATACGAACAACGAAATCGATCTTGTCGCGCCGGGAATCGACATTTACTCTGCTTATCCCGGCAGCCAATATGCGACATTGTCAGGGACTTCGATGGCGGCGCCACACATTTCCGGCGCATTGGTTTTGATCAAGAACATTGCAGAAATGGAATTCGCGCGTGAGCTGACGGAAGCGGAGTTATACGCTCAGCTCGTGCGCCGCACAGTACCGCTCGGCTATCCGAAGACGGCAGAAGGGAACGGCCTGCTGGCACTGGATATCCTGAGCAAATTTGAACAATTGTTTAAGCTGTTCAATTCCTCTTTCGGCCAAGAGAAGCAGCGTGGAAGTTGAGGGACGGCAGAATCTTGGTCGTGGCCCGGTTGCTGGAAACAGCAGCCGGGCTTTTTGGTGTATCGTTTTTCATCAATGGAATGGGATTTAATTCCATCTATACCACTTGCCATATTGACTTGCCATATTTTAAATGCTTTAATAGTTTGTAGATTCTGAAAAAACAAAAAATAGAAAAGGGGTGTTGACCATGACGAAAAATGCGGCCGGAAAAAGCTCTCCAGTCTCTGCGAAAGGCCAAGATAAGGCAAAGACGGCAGTGAAAAAAAGGGAAGCGGGCCACATACCGAATTTTGAAGAGATCGAGGCATCGGCCAGTTTCCGCGAATTGATGAAGAAGAAAAAAGCATTTTTGATTTCGACGACGATCTTATTTTTAGGTTTGTATCTATTATTCAATCTCATCATTTCCTATACCGATTGGCTGAATGCGTCTTTCATCGGCGATATTTCATGGGTTTGGGTATTTGCCTTCGGCCTCTTCGCGATGACGTGGATTCTTGTAACCGTATACATGAAACGCGCCGCGAAATTCGATGAAATGGCACACAATACCTTAAAAGAATTCAATTATGACGAGGAGGAAAACCGATGAATGCAACTGTCATTATCATTTTTTTAGTCATCGTTGCGATGACTCTCGTCATAACGTATTTTGCAGCGAAACGCACCAATTCAGCGAGTGACTTCTACACGGCCGGGGGCGGATTGACTGGCTGGCAAAACGGCCTGGCGATTGCCGGGGATTATCTGTCTGCGGCGTCGTTCCTGGGGATTGCCGGGTCGATTGCGTTGTTCGGCTTTGATGGCTTCCTGTTTTCAATCGGTTATTTAGTGGCCTATCTTGTGGTCTTGTTCGTAGTGGCGGAACCCCTGCGCAATTTGGGGAAATATACGCTGGCTGATATGATCAATGCGCGTTTTAACGCAAAGAAAGTACGTGGCGCTGCGGCGCTCAGCTCTATCACAATCGTTATCTTCTATATGATCGCCCAGCTCGTCGGAGCAGGCGCGCTGATCCAGTTATTATTCGGCATCGATTATATATGGGCGGTCTTGCTGGTCGGCGTTATGATGACGGTCTACGTCTTGTTCGGCGGCATGACTGCGACGAGCTGGGTGCAGATCATCAAAGCAGTGCTGCTGATGATCGGTACGGTCATCTTGTCGTTCCTGGTCTTGCAGCGTTTCGACTTCAGCATCCTGGAAATGTTTGCGCAAGTGAAAACCGCGACACCGCACGGGGAAGCTTTCCTCAATCCCGGTGTAAAATACAAAATTCCTTTGGATACCATTTCGCTGATGCTGGCACTTGTTCTCGGTACAGCCGGCCTGCCGCATATCCTCATGCGCTTCTTCACAGTGCGTGACGCAAAAACGGCGCGGAGCTCAGTTATGTGGGCAACGTGGATAGTAGGGATTTTCTATGTTATGACCATTTTCCTCGGTTTTGGCGCTGCGGCATTTGTCGGCTCTGAAACCATCATCAATACCAATCCTGCCGGCAATATGGCAGCACCGCTTCTTGCGCAAGCTTTAGGCGGAGATATCCTGATGTCCTTCATTTCTGCAGTGGCCTTCGCTACGATCCTGGCAGTTGTGGCGGGTCTGGTGCTGACCGGGGCATCCGCGTTCGCCCATGATATTTACGGCCAGATCATCAAAAAAGGCCAAGCGACAGAACGGCAGCAAATGCTTGCGGCCCGCTACGCATCTGTTGGGGTATCCGTGTTCTCGATTCTCTTGGCGATTTTTGCCCAGAGCCTGAACGTGGCGTTCCTCGTATCGCTGGCGTTCTGTATTGCGGCCAGCGCCAATTTGCCGGTTATTGTCTATACGATTTTCTGGAAGAAATTCAACACGACCGGTGCGGTTTCAGCGATCATCACTGGGCTGGTGTCCGCGCTTGTGCTCGTGTCAATCGGCCCGAGCGTCATGAACCCGGAGGCCGGAGCAGCGATTATTACAGGCACTCCGCTTTTCCCGCTGACCAATCCCGCCATCGTTTCCATTCCGCTTGGATTCCTCGGTGGAATTGTCGGTACCTTGCTGTCGAAAGAAGCCAACGAGAAGAAATTCTCCGAAGTCAATGTCCGCGCAAACACAGGCGGTTTCAGACAGCTATAAGCTGAAAACAACATAAAACAAGCCGTCTTCCTTTTTTCAAAGGACAGACGGCTTGTTTATATTTTGCAGGAAACGATGAACGGTTTCGTTGAATTCCGGAAATTTCTTTGGCGGCGTTTCGTGGGAGACGCCTTTTATATAGACCACTTCCACGTGTTGAGCCGACCGCAGAAAAGCATTTTGGTGATGGTGCATCGGTTTTTCCTGAGAACCATAAATCATCAGTACCGGCATGGTTAACCGGTAAAGCGAATGGGTGGAATCATACTGCAATCCCGCTTTGCAAAATTCGTAAACACTTTGAGCATTGGCCTTTTTGGCGTAATCGTAAAGCTTTTTTTCGTCGCTTTGGTAATACTTATGCGTCTTTGCCTGCATTTTGGCAAGCCGCGGAATCTGGTGGATTTTGGACATGGCCATGCCGAAAACAATCAAGCTTTTCAAGCCTAAATGATCCACTTTTGGATAAGCACTCGAAAGAATCAAAGCGGCTGTCCGTTCCGGATAAAGCAAAGCGAATTCTTGCGCGATGGTGCCCCCGTTGGAAAATCCGCAAATAACCGCTTTTTCAATTCCAATGGCATCCAACAGTTTTTTCAAATCATTGGCCAGCAAAAGAATCGACAGCGGGGTTTTCCCAACGGAACTCCGGCCGTGGCCCCGTAGATCGTAAAAGATGGTCTGGTAATGAGTGGACAATAATTCCTGATGCATGAACACTTGATGGCCCATGACAGGCGGATGGACAAAGACGATTGGCAGGCCGTGCCCTTTTATCTCGTAATACAAAGAGACAGAATCATCGACAACAGCATATGGCATTCGCAAGCTCCTTTCTAAAATGAATGATTAAAGCACAAGGCGCAGCGGGGTGAAACAGCCGCGGCTTTCTTTGCAGTTTCACCTCTATACCCTGACTGCGAATGCAATGAAACAAAAGAGGGGCATCCGTTTGCAGATCAAGTGGAGTTCCTACAAAAATCTTGCACACAGTGTTTCCCGGCAAAAAAATTTCACGAATACCATTATTGTGGTAAAATTTCTGGAGATATAATTCACATTAGCTGGAGTTTCCAGAAGGAGCAGGTGCAAAATGATAGTTGGAATTGATGCAGGGGGGACGCTGATCAAAGTGGCTTACGCGGAAGCGGGGGAAACCCACTTTGCGAAATACCCGATTGCGGAAATGGAACAGGTGGCTGATTGGATAAATGGGCTGGAGCAAGCAGATATTTGCGTAACTGGGGGGAAATCGGGCGTTTTGCGTTCTTTTCTAACGAAAGAAACAAACGAAATGGTCGAATTCGAAGCGACGCATTTAGGCGTGCAACACCTTCTTGAAAAGATGGGGCGCGATGATGACGCTTATTTGGTGACCAATGTAGGCACCGGGACTTCTATCCATTGCATTCAGAACAATACCCAGGAACGATTAGGCGGGACGGGGATCGGCGGCGGCACGTTAATCGGCTTGAGCCATTTGCTGACAGGCTTGACCGATTTCGATGAAATTGTGCGGCTGGCAAGCAATGGGTCCAGGGAGCGGATCGATTTAAAAGTGAAGCATATTTACGAAGGCAAAGAACCGCCAATCTCGGGCGAATTGACAGCCAGCAATTTCGGCCAGGATCTTTTCTCGATATCCGGTGAATTGTCTGTCGAGGAATTGCTGGCAACGGTCATCGGACTTGTTGGGGAAACCGTCAGCACAGTGAGCGTCCAAGCGGCTCGCCAATGCAGCAGTTCAACTATTATTTATATCGGTTCTTCGTTTATTGAAAATGCGCTGCTCAAACAAGTGGTGGAAAGCTACACGATTTTAAGGGGCTCTAACCCTTTGTTCCTGGAGAACGGTGAATTTTCCGGAGCGGTCGGAGCGATGAAAAGCTTGGCATAGAAAAATGGCTGTTGAGAGTTTCTCGACAGCCATTTTTTATTTGTCTATGATTTGCAGCTTGTTCCGGATGTCGGTGCGTTCGCCTTGTTCCGGCACATGCTGCGGGTAGCCGATCATCATCGTGGCCACTATTTTTTCAGCCGGCGCAATCCCGAGCGCGTTGCGGAAAACCGGATTGTAGACCCAGTCGTTCGAGCGCCAAATCATGCCGATGCCGCGTTCCCAAGCCGCCAGCTGGAAATTCTGCAGCAGCGAAGAAATCGCGCCATAATCTTCATCCCAGCGGCGCTGCCGGGGATCAACTGGCATAATGGCTACGAGATGCACCGGTATGGAGCGGAAATACTGCGCTTTGTTCAGCGCTGTCTGCGGAATGATGCCGTCCTTTTGGGTCATGGCATCCAAAAAGGCTTGGACGAATTTCTCTTTGCCCGCTCCGGTATATAATTGAAAACGCCAAGGTTCATTGATCGTATGGTTCGGCGCCCATCTAGCGACATTCAGCAAGTCGATAATTTCCTCGGTTGCAATTGGATCCGCCTTGAATTTTTTTATTGACCGGCGTCCGATAATGTTTTCATCTATAGGGTTCATCATGCGCACGTCCTCCTCTGTCCATTTAAATAATTCTATCTTAATCAAACCAGTCTACAGAAGGAAACGCAATAAAAGCGTGTTAAAAAAGACAAAATATCTCCTGCGGCAGCATGGAATTGTTGATAGAATAGAAACCATAGTAAGGAGTGGATTGGATATGGCGACAGTAGCAATAATCGGCGGAGGCATTACGGGATTATCGGCCGCGCATTATTTGGAAAAGCTGAAGCAAGACCAGAACCTTGAATTGGATCTTGTGTTGATCGAAGGGGATGCGCAGCTGGGCGGCAAAATCCACACAGTGGACAATGGCGAGTTCATCATGGAAATTGGAGCGGATTCAATTGTCGCCCGCCATGCAAGCGTCCTGCAGCTTGTAGAAGAATTGGAGCTGCAAGACAAGGTCGTCTACAACGGCACGGGCATTTCGTATTTATATGCCAATAACAAATTGCACGCAATTCCAGCAGACAGTGTCTTCGGGATCCCGATGGACAAGGAAGCGCTGTTCAGCTCCACGCTTGTGTCGGAACAAGGCAAGCTGGAGGCCCTGAAAGATTTTGAAAGCAAAAACGAAACGTTCACGCGCAACAGTTCACTCGGGGAGTTCCTAAGGGCCTTTCTGGGCGAGGAACTGGTGGAAAAGCAGATCGCCCCTGTATTGTCTGGCGTTTATTCCGGCAGCTTGGACGATTTAACGCTTGCCACGACCTTGCCTTATCTGGTGGATTACAAAAATGATTACGGCAGCATCATCAAAGGGTTCGAGGCCAATAAAGCCCATTTCCAAGGGGCAGCAAACAAGAAATTCATTTCTTTTGATAAAGGGATGGCGGTATTGATCGACCGGTTTGAAGAAATGCTTCATGATACGAAAATCGTGAAAGGGGAACCTGTCTCCGCTGTCGTCAAACAAGGCGACGGTTACGTAATTGAGCTCGCGGGAGGAAACGTCATCGGAGCTGATTTTGTAGTCTTGGCAACACCGCATCAAGTAGCCCAGGAAGTGTTGGAGCTTGAAGAGCTGAACGAGGAATTCCGGAAATTGACGAATTCCTCACTGATCAGCGTCTACCTGGGGTTCGACATTGCGGATGAAAAACTGCCTAAAGACGGCACCGGTTTTATCGTCTCAGAAGGCAGTGACGTCTTATGCAACGCCTGTACGTGGACAAGCCGGAAATGGCGGCATACTTCACGCCGCAACCATTTGCTGGTCAGGCTTTTTTATAAAAATTCGAATCCGGCATACGAAGAGTTGAAAGCCTTGTCCGAAGAGGAATTGGTGGAAGTGGCATTGTCCGATATCCGAAAAAGCCTTAGCATCGAAGCCCAGCCGACAACTGTTGAAGTAACCAATTGGAAAGGGCTTATGCCCAACTACCATATGTCTCATAAATCGGCGGTTGATGCATTGGAAATGAAAATGGCGGATTTGGTGCCGAATGTCCATTTGGCGGGATCATCTTATTATGGAGTCGGCATTGGTGCATGTATTCAGAACGGCAAAGAAGTGGCGCAAGCTATCGCGAATGGATTAAAACGGCAAAATTGAAAAAGGAAGCGGCCTGTAAAAAGCCGCTTCTTTTTTTGCATAAAAAAGCTGCCGCTCGAATAGGGAACGACAGCTAATTGAGAATAATCCTTCTAACTGATTATAGAGTTTGACTCAAGTTTGGCACTTCCAGGCCTAAGCCTGCAGCAACGCGTGTACCGAATTCAGCATCAGCTTTGTAAAGATGTCCGATTTGACGCATTTTGATTTCCTCAACCGTCACGGCACTCAAACCGCCGACGAACGTAGCAACCAAACGGTCTTGTTCTTCCGGGCTTTGCAGGCGGTAAAGGTCGCCAGGCTGTGTATAGAAATCGTCTTGCAGGTAAGCGACTGAATCAGTGAACCCATCAACAGCAAGCGGAGCCGGTTTAGCGGCCGCTGTTTCTTGGGGACCGCTGAAGCTGTTCGGCTCGTAATAGACAGAAGCTCCGCCATTTTTGCCGAAATTCATCTGGCCATCGCGCTGATAATTATTGACTTGGTTTTTCGGTGCATTGATCGGCAGCATCTGGTGATTGGCGCCTACACGATAACGGTGCGCATCGTGGTAAGCGAACAAACGGCCCTGCAGCATTTTGTCAGGTGATACATCGATGCCTGGTACCAATGTGCCAGGTGAGAATGTAGCTTGTTCAACTTCTGCGAAATAGTTTTCCGGATTGTGGTCTAAGACCATGCGGCCAACTTCGATCAATGGGTAATCTTTGTGCGACCAAGTTTTCGTAACATCGAATGGATCGAAGCGGTACGTGTTGGCATCTTCCAACGGCATGATTTGAACGTACATCTTCCAAGCTGGGAAGTCGCCTTCCTCGATCGAGTTGAACAAGTCTTCCGTATGGTAGTCCGGGTTTTCGCCAGCAATTTTATCAGCAACATCCTGTGTGATGTTTTTGATGCCTTGTTCCGTCAGCATGTGGTATTTCACCCATACCGAATCGCCTTCAGCGTTTGTCCATTTGAATGTATGGCTGCCGAATCCGTGCATATGGCGAAGTGTTGCAGGAATGCCGCGGTCGCCCATCAAATAAGTGACTTGGTGAAGCGATTCCGGTGATAGCGACCAGAAGTCCCACACTGCGTCAGGGTTTTTAAGGTGCGTTTGTGGATGGCGTTTTTGCGTATGGATGAAATCCGGGAATTTGATTGCATCACGGATAAAGAAAATCGGCGTGTTGTTTCCAACTAAATCGTAATTTCCTTCTTCCGTGTAAAATTTCAACGAGAATCCGCGCGGGTCGCGCACTGTATCAGCAGAACCGCTTTCGCCGGCTACAGTGGAGAAGCGTGCGAACATTGCCGTCTTTTTGCCGACTTCCGACAAGAAAGAGGCTTTCGTATATTTCGTGACGTCATTAGTCACTTCGAAATAACCGTGTGCGCCTGCACCTTTGGCGTGGACTACACGCTCAGGAACACGTTCGCGGTTAAAATGGGCTAATTTTTCAAGAAGATGGACATCTTGCAATAGGACAGGCCCGCGTTGTCCGGCTGTCTGTGAGTTTTGGTTATCGCCGACTGGGGCACCCCAGTTAGTCGTTAGACCTTGTTTGTCTTTACTCATGAATCGAACACCTCGTTCTCTGGATTTGTATAAAACACTGCATTATCAATGATAACAGTTTTTACATTAAAATCAATTCTTAATAATAATCATTATAAATAGTGGATCCGCTGCAGCAAACTAGAAATCAGATTTAAACAATGGTTTGAATTTTAAACTGAGAGGCAATCAATCCATTGCAATTCAAAATAAAAATCGATAAGATAAAGAGCGGAAAGAGTTTTCAGAAAACTTTATTTTTATAAGCACTTACAGTAGGCCAACCCGCCGCGAAAGCAAGCCAGGCGGCCATTCGATTCCAAAGGGGATGTAGCACATGTTCATTACGGAAAGCATTGCTGAATACGCAGAAACACAGCCGGATAAAGCTTATACTTCTTTCCGAGGCAGAGAAATGACGTATCGTGAATTTTACCGGAAAGCCGAAGGTGTGGCGGCTTATTTCCAGCAGAAAGGCTATGAAAAAGAAGACATCATCGCTTTGTATGCGCTGAATTCGGATTTCTTTCTAGTGTGCTATTTCGGGATACAATTGGGCGGTTTTACCGCCATGCCGATCAATACAAAATTGGCCGCTCCCGAAGTGGAATATATCTTTTCAAACTCACGAGCGAAAGCGCTGATCTACGAAGAGAAAATAGAAGGCGTAATCAATAAGACGGAACACAAATTCCAGGATGTATTGAAAATCGGGGATGGCAGCGAGTTTGAACGCTTGCTGGCGGATGAGCAGCCGGACTTCAAGGCGGTTCAGCTGGAAGATAATGATACCGCTGTGGTCATGTACACGTCGGGTACCACCGGGAAACCGAAAGGCGTTATGCTGACCAATGCCAATATCGCCGCCGCCGCAGACATTTGGGCGGAAGCGCTGTCCGTTACCGCCGATGACCGCATGCTGATTTCAACCCCTTTGTTCCACTGTGCGGCAAGCCACGTGTTCGTAGCGCCTGTTACAGCGAAAGGCGGTTCGCTTGTTATAGAAGAGGCGTTTTCGCTGGACCAGACTTTGCAAACGCTGGAAGCCGAGCATCCGACGATGTTCTTCGGGGTGCCGGCGATGTACAGCATCCTCTTGAACCGCCCGGACATCAAAGATCGGGATTTGTCTTCGCTGCGCCTGTTCTGTTACGGTGCTGCGCCAATGCCGTATGAACTTGTGAAGCAGCTGAAAGAGGCGTTTCCGCAAGTGGCTGTCCAAAATTGCTACGGCCAAACAGAAAATGCCCCTGCGGCTTCATCGCTGAAAGACCATTTGGCGCTGGAAAAAATCGGTTCAGTTGGAGAAGCGCTGCCTCTGACAGAAATCCGGGTAGTAGATGAGTTCGGAGAGCCGCTGCCGTTCGGGCAAGTCGGCGAAATTGCGGTTAAAGGCCCTCAAGTGATGAAAGGCTATCTGCGCAACGAAGAAGCGACTCACCAAGCCATCAAAAATGGTTGGCTCCATAGCGGGGACTTGGGGAAATTCGATGAAGATGGTTTATTGTATATAGTGGACCGCAAGAAAGATATGATCATCCGCGGTGGGGAGAACGTCTACCCGGTGGAAGTGGAAGAAGTGCTTTACCAGATCCCCCAACTGCTGGAGGCGGCGGTCGTCGGGGTGCCGCATGAAGTTTACGGCGAAGTGCCAAAAGCCTATGCCGTTTTAAAAGCAGGCCAGGAAATCAATGAAGAAGAAGTCAAAGC
This sequence comes from Planococcus sp. (in: firmicutes), assembly GCA_035468565.1. Lineage (GTDB taxonomy): Bacteria > Bacillota > Bacilli > Bacillales_A > Planococcaceae > Planococcus. The sequence goes on along the minus strand of DATISS010000029.1, from coordinate 29,198 downwards.
GTATTGCGGCACCCAGTTGGCGAAATACAAAGTGCCGCTGGAAGTGGAATTCATGGATGAATTGCCAAGGAATGCTTCAGGGAAAGTCTTGAAACACACGCTGCGCATACCAGCGGAACAAGCAAAATGAATGAATTTGGAAGGGGAAATGAAATGATGGAAAATGTATATTTGGTAAATGGAGCCCGTACGGCATTCGGTGGATTCGGCGGATCGTTCGCCAATGTCGATGCAACAGAGCTCGGGACAGCAACAGCAGTGGAAGCGCTGAAACGCGCGAACGTCAAAGCGGAAGACATCGACCATGTCATATACGGCAATGTTATCCATTCAAGTGTCAACGCCGCATACTTGGCGCGCCATATCGGCTTGAAAGCGGGCGTTCCGAAAGAGGTTCCGGCATTGACGCTTAACCGCTTATGCGGTTCGGGTGCACAGTCGATCGTGACGGCTGCCCAGCACATTCTGCTCGGCGAGGCCGATATGGTCCTGGCCGGAGGCGCAGAAAATATGTCGATGTCGCCTTACTCCAATTTTAATCAGCGTTTTAATGGCCCGAAAATGGGCAATATGCAATTCGAGGATATGCTGACGGCTACGCTGACAGACCAGTACACCGGAGCCGGCATGGGGATGACGGCCGAAAAATTGGCGGAGCAATATTCGATTTCCCGCGAAGAACAAGATGCTTTCGCTGTCGAATCACACCAGCGGGCTGCGCTCGCCACGGAGAACGGCGTATTTGCAGAAGAAATTGTCGGGGTAGAAGTGAAGACCCGCAAAGGAACCGTTGTTGTGGATAAAGACGAACACATCAAGCCGGAAGCGAGTACAGAGGGGCTTGCGAAGCTGCGCCCGGCATTTAAAAAAGACGGTACCGTGACAGCCGGCAACGCGTCGGGCATCAATGACGGAGCGGCTTCAATCGTAGTCGCTGGGCAAGCGGCTGTCGATCGTCTCGGTCTGGAGCCGATTGCGCGCATCGTCTCTTGGGGTGTGGCGGGAGTCGACCCGACCATCATGGGAATCGGTCCGGTCCCTGCCATCAAACAAGCACTCGAACGTGCAGGCTTGTCTCTTGAGGACATCGATTTGTTCGAAATCAACGAAGCATTCGCTGCCCAATATTTGGCGGTCGAAAAAGAGCTTGGGCTTTCCCGTGATAAAGTCAATGTCAACGGCGGCGCGGTAGCACTGGGCCACCCGGTGGGCGTCAGCGGTACCCGTATCTTGCTGTCGGCTGCTTACGAACTCAAGCGGCGCGGAGCGAAATACGCGGTTGCGAGCCTTTGTATAGGCGGTGGACAAGGCATCGCGGTCGTGATTGAAAGGACCTGAATTATTCCTTATTCCGAATGGGATCAAGCATGCTCGATAAACTGAAAAAAATCCGTTGCCGCTTCATTGAAGCGGCAACGGATTTTTTTAATTGGATTAATAGAAACGTTTGAAACCGTCGAAATGCTTGCCCCAATACTTATCGCTTAAGCTGGTGATTTGGACGCGGTCTCCGCCAGCGTGGATAAAGTTGTTATTGCCAAGATAAATGCCCATATGGGAAATGCCGGGCTTGTACGTATTTGCAAAGAAGACCAAGTCTCCTACTTGTGGATTGCTGACGTCATATGACCGTGCATCGTAGCCAGTGGTATTGGTGCGCGGAATTTTTATGCCCGCCTGATTGAATACATAATAGATATAGCCGCTGCAATCGAAGGCGCCGACGGAAGCACCGCCCCAAACGTATGGCGTGCCTAGTTGGGAAGTGGCGATTGAGATCAGCTTCCCTGTGGTGCCCGAAGGTGCCGGTGCAGGGTTAGAAACAGGTGTTGGCGCCGGTTGAGTAGCCACGACCGTGTTTTGGACTTTCAGGACTTGGCCGATCCGGATCGTGCTGGATGTAAGGCTGTTCCAGTTCATGATCTGAGTCGCGGAAATGCCGTGGCGGATGGCGATGCCCGTTAATGTGTCCCCTTTAGCAACCTTATACGTTCCGGTTGAAGCGATAGAAGGTGCCGGTGCAGGGATTGCAGGAGCAGCTGGCGCATGCTTAACTGCCGCAGTGGCATTGTGGATCTTAAGAACTTGTCCGATTCGGATAGTGTTTAAAGAAAGGCTATTCCAGCTCTTCAGCTGAGCGACTGAAACTTTGTGGCGGGTCGCAATGCCTGACAATGTGTCGCCTTTAACGACTTTATAGGATGCTGACGAAGCGGCCGGAGCTTGCGCAATTGCTGGAGCTGGAGTTGCAGTTGCAGGTTTAGCAGACGTTGCGGTTGCGCCGGACACTTTCAGCTTTTGTCCTGGAAAGATCTGGTGTGAAGTAAGTCCATTTAATTTTTGGATGTCGCTGACTTTCGTTTTATGTAAGGTTGCGATTCGGGAAAGCGTGTCCCCAGATTTCACTATGTATTCGGAACTTGATGCTGTTTGGGACTTCTGGGCTGAGGGGGAATTGCTTGAAGCAGTAATTGTCGCTGCCGGCGATAATTTCAATACTTGGTTAGCGTTGATTGCATCCGAACTTAAGGCGTTCCATTTTTTTAAATCCGCTACGGATACCTTATTGGAAGAAGCGATTTTCCAAAGGCTGTCTCCAGGTTTAATCGTGTAAGAGCTAGCATCTGCATCTGAAACACCTAAAAATAAGGCTAAAGAACCTGTGGCAAGCATTGAAAAAGCGATTTTCTTCATTTGTTCTCCCCATTCCATCATCGTAGTTTCTGAAAAACAGAAAAATATAAAAGTGTCTGATAGTTTAGTTAATTGTATATATATAAGAAGAAATAGGCAATATGATTTAATGTTACAATTGTGTTACAAATACATAATAGTAGTTTAAAGTTAAAAAATAACAAATTTATCTGCCTTTAAATTCAATTCACGACTTTTAATAAAAAAAAATCTGGAATACTTTAATTGGGGATAGAACGGACCGACTAAAATGATACAAAATACTAAAAAATGATCAAAAAGTCCTTGTTTTTATCTTATTATTAATAATTTGATCTTTTTCGTTATAAAAAGTACGCCGCTGTGAAAGGATGAAGTGGTATGGTACTTTAAAAATAGACAAAAAAAGGAAGGTTGATGAAGATGGAATTGAAGCCTTATGAACAAACGATTATTGGCACGTTAGGAATTGAATTCACGGAGACTTCTGCAGACCGCGTAATAGCAACAATGCCTGTTAATGCAGCCACGCATCAGCCATTCGGCCTGCTTCATGGCGGAGCGTCTGTCGTGCTGGCAGAATCCGTAGCAAGTGTCGGTACGTGGAATTTGATCAATCAGGAAAGTGAAATTGCCGTAGGGCTGGAAATCAACGCCAACCATATCCGGGGAAAAGCGTCCGGGATGGTGACAGCGATCGGCACGCCACTTCACAAAGGTCGGAGTACGATGGTGTGGGACATTAAAATTGTGGATGAAGAAGAAAAACTGATCTGCGTTTCCCGCTGCACAGTCGCTATTATGCCAAAAAACATTTGACCAACTGTCATTTCGGCGAATTCTCTGAGAATTTTTGGAACTTTTCTGGAAGTCGTACGTATAGTTAAAGTAAAAGGGCCGGCGACAGGGGGACGGGGAAATGCGATGGAAGAAAGGGATGGCGATAGTTGCTGCATTAATGCTGTCGGCGTGTTCAGCGGAAGCGGGAACCGAAATTACGACAATCGGAACTGTGAAAGAAAATGCCCTGGCGGAATTGAGCGCGACTTATATAGGCGACAATTCCAGGGTCTTAGGCATCGTCCAGGAGTTGCCCGGCGCTGAAACACTGAAGGAATTGGATTTACGGGGTGAAAAGGTCCGAATTACATACGGTGCCAAAAAAGGTTCGCTGCCGCAAGGGGATATCTTGGCGTACTGGTTCGATGACAATAAAGCCATGGAGAAAAACTTCTTGTACAATGCGTTCTACTTATCGCTTCTAGTGCCGAATTCCCGCTCATACGCATTCCGAATCGATGATTTTTCCTTCGAAATTGAGAGAATGGAAATGGTGGGGATTCTATCCGAAGAGTTCCGGGACTTCCCGGCAGGCGACGAGGGCTGGAACCAGGAAGTGGTGGAAGGTTTCATTGAAAACAATCGAAGGGGCATTGAGGAATGGGTCGAATCCGGCGCAGTGCGTAAAAAATTTTTCTCTGAGCATCCGGTCATTTATATTTCAAACTGAGATCGTCTGACAGCCAGGCGATTTCTTTGTGTCCAAAAGTTTATAGCGATAGGTAAATGCGGTAAATTTTGGCAGGGATGAAGTGACAAAAGGAAAACCCTCAAATCAATGGATTTGAGGGTTTATGTTCGTTTTGGCTGGCTTCAAGTTCAAGCAGATAACGTTTAAGTTCCAAGCCGCCTCGGTATCCTGAAATGGCGCCGTTTTTGCCGATGACCCGGTGGCAGGGCACAGCGATGAGTACGGGGTTTGCTCCGATTGCTGTACCGACAGCCCTTATGGCAGTTGGGCGGCCGACAAGCACAGCGATTTTGGAATACGGTAAGGTCCGCCCGAAAGGGATTTGCTGCAATGCCTGCCAGACGTCGCGCTGAAAGGGCGTGCCTTTGGCATCCATCGGCAACGTGAAGGAAGATTCCGCGCCGCTGATGCAGTCGAGGAGTTGCCGGCGATATGGTTCCAGTGCTTGCCCGTTCTCTTCTAAGTGGCAGCCTGGGAAGCGTTTTTCCAAATACTCGCTGAAATGTTCAAAGGATTCTCCTGGCGACCCGACATAGCAAAGGCCATTGAGAGTTTTAGCGATGTAAAGTTTCCAGTGGCGGTTTTCCATCACTGACCATTCAATCAGAGTGCTCATTGGGTATACCCCTTTCTGTCGCATGGAATGATTTCCGGTACCGAGAGGGCGTGAATCCGGTACTTTTCTTGAAAAATGTAATGAAATAAGCAGTGCTGCCGAATCCGGTGGAGCTGGCAATTTCCGCAATCGGCAACTCACTGGCCTGCAAAAGCTGCAGTGTTTTTTCCAGTCTTTTCTGCTGAGTGTAGGCCAACGGGGATTGGCCTTTGAACTGCTTGAACAGGCGCTGCAAATGATAAGGGCTGCCGTGGAAAGTTTCCGCCAGTGTCTCCAAAGCGACAGCATCGGTGAAATGGGCGTCAATCCATTCGGCTATTTGGTCGATCCATTCTTCAGCGGGAAGGTTCAAGCCGTCTGGCCGGCAGCGTTTGCAGGGGCGGAAATTTTCGTCGAGCGCAGTATAGGCATTTTTAAAAATGCGGACATTCTCTCTTTTCGGGAGGCGTGATTTGCATGAAGGGCGGCAAAAAATGGCCGTCGTTTTGACGCCATAGAAAAATTGGTCGTCAAAGACAGCGTCATTGTCCACAATCGCTTTCCAGAAAGTATCTGGAATCAGAGTCGATTTCAGTTTGGCCATAATGTCTTCACCTCTAATTTCATTATATACCTTTTGCTTGGTGCAAAGCGTTTTGAGGAATGAAAAAGCAAGATTGCGAAATTCGAAAAAATTAAAAAGGATTTTCCAGTTTTATCGGGTTTGATTGGGGAATAAAAGGACTAACACCAAAGAGGAGGGATTACATGGCTAGAGACAAAAACAAAGACGAATTGAAAGACAATGTACTCGAACATGAATTCAGAGAACAAGCCCAGGAGTCGATGGAAGAAGTTCGTTTCTCTCAAGGTAAAAAGCAAGAACCCGAAACGGATGAAAAAGAGCAAAAATAATTCCTTAGACGATGCAATCCCGCATGCCGGTTTCCAGCATGCGGGATTTTTGCGTACAAATAAAAAAGTATATATTATAAATCGATGATAAATATTCATTAGTTCAAATTATAAAAGCAAGGCTTTTTTGCGGGAATGATGAAGGCTTGCTCATTTACTAAGCAGTTGATTTTGTTTTTCGGATTGTCAGGTTATACTAAAAGAAAAATTGAAAGTTGGGACATGAATGCCATTTACGGATTTGTCGATAGCTGCTGGCGCTAAAATGCTGCCAATACAGGAAATTGCAGAACGTGCGGGAATTTCAAAGGATGCTCTGGAACTTTACGGGAATTTTAAAGCGAAGATTAATGTCAATTCATTGCCGCCCGCGGGAGCGCTTGGGAAAGTCGTGCTCGTGACGGCGATCAGCCCCACCCCTGCCGGCGAAGGGAAATCGACTGTGACGGTCGGTTTGGCGGATGCTTTCAAACAGCTGGAAGAATCGGTTATAGTGGCGCTCCGCGAGCCTTCACTTGGCCCGGTCATGGGTGTCAAAGGAGGGGCCACTGGCGGAGGTTTTGCTCAGGTGCTGCCGATGGAAGACATCAATCTTCACTTTACAGGGGATATCCACGCCATCACGTCAGCCAATAATGCACTGGCTGCATTTATCGACAACCACTTGCACCAAGGAAATGAATTGTCCATCGACCCAAGGCGGATCACATGGAAACGGGCGCTTGATATGAACGACCGGGCGCTGCGCCATGTAACCATCGGGCTTGGGGGTCCGGCACAAGGGGTGCCGCGTGAAGATGGCTTTGACATCACAGTGGCTTCTGAGATTATGGCCGTACTGTGCCTCGCGATATCAATGGAAGATTTGAAAGAGCGCCTTGCGCAGATGGTCATCGGCTATACGTACGGACGGGAGCCGGTAACAGTACGCGACCTTAAAGTGGAAGGTGCATTGGCGTTATTGCTGAAAGATGCCTTCAAGCCGAACTTGGTGCAGACGATCGAAGGGACGCCGGCATTGATCCACGGCGGGCCGTTCGCGAACATTGCCCACGGCTGCAACTCATTGATGGCGACGAACACGGCCCGCCAATTGGCGGATATCGTGGTTACGGAAGCTGGTTTTGGAGCGGATTTGGGTGCTGAGAAATTCATGCACATCAAGTCGAGAAAAGGCGGCTTCCATCCCGACGCTGTAGTTATCGTGGCGACTGTGCGCGCTTTGAAAATGCATGGCGGCGTTGCAAAAGGCGACTTGGCGAAAACAGATCCGGACGCGGTGCGCCGCGGAATGGTCAACTTGGCTAAACACATTGATACCATCCGCCAATTCGGCATCGAACCGGTGGTGGCGTTAAACCGGTTTGTCGGGGATTCGGAAGGTGAACTGGCAGAGATTACGGGATGGGCACAGGCGGAAAATGTCGCTATTGCCATGACCAATGTCTGGGCAGAAGGCGGAAAAGGCGGGATTGAACTGGCGAAATTGGTGAAACAAGAGCTGGAACGCCCGACTGATTTCAAGTTCCTTTATAAAGAATGCGATGAAGTCGAAGAAAAGCTGCGCGCCATTGTACAGAAAGTCTATGGCGGTAAAGATGTCCAATTATCGGATAAAGCACAAAAACAATTGCTGGAGCTGAAAAAATACGGGTGGGACGAATTGCCGATTTGTATGGCGAAAACCCAATATTCGTTGTCTGATCAGCCGAATCTTTTGGGCCGTCCGGAAGGATTCACCGTCACTATCCGCGAAATCATGCCGAAACTGGGCGCGGGATTCCTTGTATGCCTGACAGGAGATATCATGACAATGCCGGGCTTGCCAAAACAGCCTGCCGCCTTGAATATGGATGTCGATTCGGATGGCAAAGCAGTCGGACTGTTTTAACAGCGGCATGGCCAACGAACATAGGGTTTCATTGATTGACTTTGTCGAACGAGGATCTTCGCTTTATATTCAACTGGCGGTATATGATGCAGAAACCGAGCGCCATTTCCGGGAAGAAGTGCGGTTTTTGGACGATTTACTGTATGGCGAATTCGTCCATCCACAGCATTCGCCTTTATCGGACGCCTGCCGGCAACACGTCATCGCCTATTTAAAAGACCGCTTCAATCGCTGAAGCGGTCTTTTTGCGCGCATCCCCAATCACTTTTTAGGATAATTGTAGACAATATTCAGATGAATGAGATAGGAAAGCTCGATATATGCTACTATATGGAAAATAGGATGTGCGGTTTCAATAGGCTCAAATTGCTGAGAGGATGTGTTTTGATGAAAATCCAGTCAACGCAAGAAGAACGCAAATCACTTCGGTTAACGGTTTACAATGGCGGTTTTGGGCTGGTGAAAGAAGTACGGATGCTTGAGTCATCGGAACCGGCGTCAGAAATCCAGTTCATGGATGTCGCGGAGCATATCGAGGCGGATTCGGTCATGGTCCGGGGATTGCAAGTGCTTGAGCAGAATTACGACTATGACTTGGCAGATGGACAGAAGCTGCTTGGCAAGTTTATCGGGCAGGTCGTGACGGTCCGCAATCAGGAAGCTGGCGAAGAAATGGCGATGCGCCTGTTGAGTACGTCGGATGGCATCGTCGGTGAACGTACTTATAATGGCGAAATCCTTATCAATCCGCCAGGCGGCTTGGTCTTGCCGGCATTGCCGGAAGGGCTTGTCCTGAAGCCTTCATTGATTTTTCAGATCGCTCCGATGCCCTTGCAGCAAGAAGTCCAAGTTTCTTATATGACGACAGGGATTGAGTGGGAGGCGTCCTATATTGCTGAAATCACTGGCGGCGCGGTCAGCCTCTCGGGCTGGGTCAAGCTGCGCAATGAAACCGGCACCAGCTTTCCTGAGGCAGTGCTCAAATTCATCTCCGGTGAAGTGAATCGCTACGAACCGCCCCATCTGTTCCGCGCGTCGGGCTTCATGCAGCAAAAAAACATGGGCGCCCAACCGCCATTCGAAGAACATGGATTCGGGGACTACCATGCCTATACATTGGAGCGGCCGGTCACGCTGTTGAATGGCCAATTAAAGCAGGTCAATTTCATGCGGCTGGAAGGCGCCAGTTTCAAAAAAGCATATGTGGTTGAACGGGACAGCAGGCAGGCGGCCGTGAAGCTGCAATTTAAGAACAGCAGTGCCAACGGTTTGGGCATTCCGCTGCCGAAGGGGCTTGTGAAAGTTTTTGAGCAGGATAGGAACGGGGAACTGGAATTCGCGGGAGAAGATTTTCTGGAACATACGCTAAATGGTGAAACCATATCGCTGAAAATCGGGCAAGCAGTGGGAATTTTGTCGGAAAACAGAGAAGCTCTCCGCGAACGGCGCGGCAATTCCGAAGTTGTGACGTTCATCTACGAAGTGAAAAACAAAAAGCAAGAGGGCGTAAAGATCGATATCGACCACGAGATTTTCGATCCTCTTTGGAAGATGGAGTCATCATCGCACGATTACGAGGTGAAAAGTTCCCGGATTGTTGAATTCCGCGTGTGGGTGGGAGCGGGGAAATCCGCGGCAGTGGAATTCACGTATGTAGTGGACAAAGGCGGCGAAGAAAATCCGCGGCCTCTGTAGAAGACAATTGAATTCAGAGGAGGAAAGTGCATGGAATTCCTGAAAGTGGGTGGCAAGATCCAACCCGGTAAACTGGCCTTAAGCATCATGGTGCCGGTTGTCGGCGGCTCATTAGCCGGCGCGTTCGCAAACCGCAATACCCATGAAGAGTATGCTGAATTGAAAAGGCCCACTTTTTCCCCGCCGCCTTGGATCTTTCCCTTGGCATGGACTGCTTTATACACTTCCATGGGGGTGGCAAAATATCGCGCGGCTGAAAAAGCCGCGTTGAAAAACGAAGCGGAGAAAGTGCTGCTCCCTTATAATCTGCAATTGGGCCTGAACTTCCTATGGTCATTCCTTTTCTTCAAATGGGGGCTGCGCGGCACCGCGCTTGCGGAAATGGTTTTGCTGCTCGCAACAATAACGTGGACGACGTATGAATTTTACCGATACGATCAAACAGCCGGCAATCTTATGGTTCCTTACATCGCTTGGGTAGCGTTCGCAATGGGCTTGAACGCCTCAATTTGGAAGCTGAATAAATGAACGATAAGGAAGCAGGCCGCCGGGGAAAGTACCGGCGGCCTTTTATGGTTCCGCGGCCTGCCGGCATTTGATAAAATGGAGAAAACTGTATACAGTTGCATATAGAAAGCTCATCTTTTTTCATGAAAAGGGGAATAGAAACATGTTCAAGAAAATGGCTGCAGACGCCCTCGGATTATCAGATGTCGGAAAAATCATCGACCCGCAGGATTATGACAAGACAGATGCGGACGACTACGTCATGCATGAAGACCAGGAAAAAATCTTTTTCCTGATTAAAACCAAAGCGGATGAATATTGCTTTACGAACCTCGCCTTGATTCATGTAGACGGGGAAAGTGCAATGTCTTCTAAGCGCACCTTGAGACGCTACCCGTATTCTCAGCATTTCATTTCGGATGTCTTTATGGAAACTGCAGGAAAAATCGATCTGGATGTTGAAATCGGCTTTAAACTCGGCCAGATTCCGTTCAAGATCGATGTGCAAAAAAACCAGATCGAGAAATTGACAGACCTGTACAAATCGTTGCTGCGCATCGCGGAAATCACTTATGAAAACAAGATCCTGATTACCATGGCCAATGAAAGCCTGGACAAAGCGGTCGTGGTATTGCAGAATTCACGCCCGAACGATGTCGCTCTGGATGTGCAGTATTCCAAACTCACTGATTTCGGCTTCACTTGGATGTCATCGGTGCGCAACCAATACCATGTCAAAGACTTTGGCGATGTGTTCGAGAAGTATATCAACAATTGATCCGCAGAGAGCCTTCCGCCCGGCAACTGACCGGCAAGGCTCTTTTTGTTTGGGCTTTAATTAGGCGAGGCTGCCTGCCGCATGATACACTGTGCGATGTCGGGAAGCGTTTGCCAAGATTTGATGAAATTATGGCAACACCAGAGTCCTTTTTAAGGTAAAATGGACTTTTTTGATGCAGCTTCCAGAAAAAAAGAATACAATTAATATACTTATACCAATGGTGAATAAAGGGGAAATCATTCCCGATGCCACTGGACAGAAGCAACTTTTGGGTGAATTGGATCAGGAGGGAAAATCATGTTAAAAGACGTATTTATCGGATTGTCAAAAAATCAATTTCTAACCAGCGCGGCTAAGAAATATGGACTTAAATTAGGGGCGCAAACTGTTGTAGCCGGAGTGGATATCGAAGAGACGATCAAAAGCATCCGTGAATTGAATGCGAAAGGCATCAGCTGCACAGTTGATAACTTAGGCGAATTCGTTTTTGAAAAAGAAGAAGCGCTCAAAGCGAAAAATAGCATTTTGGAAGTTATTGAAAGCATCCATTCAAATGGAGTAGATGCGCATATCTCCTTAAAACCTACCCAAATCGGCTTAGACATCGATTATGATTTCTGCTATGAAAATTTACGTGAAATCGTCGATGCGGCAAGCAAGTATGATATGCACATCAATTTGGACATGGAAGATTATGGCCATTTACAGCCTTCATATGATTTGATGGATACTCTTCTGAAAGATTACGACAATGTCGGAACAGTGATCCAAGCTTATTTCTACCGGGCAATGGACGATATTGAAAAGCATAAGGATCTTCGGCTGCGCATCGTCAAAGGCGCTTACAAAGAGCCAGTAGAATACGCTTACCAGACTGCAGAAGAAATCGACGCGAATTTCATCAAGCTGATCGAATATCATTTGCTCCATGGGAAATTCACGTCCATCGCGACGCACGATCACAACATCATCAACCACGTTATCGACTTCGTGGAAAAGAACAGCATTTCACGTGATAAATTCGAATTCCAGATGCTTTATGGATTCCGCAAAGATATGCAATTGGACTTAGCGAATAAAGGCTATCATTTCTGTGTCTATGTGCCATTCGGCGACGACTGGTACGGCTATTTTATGCGCCGCCTGGCAGAGCGCCCGCAAAACTTGAATCTTGTTGTCAAACAAGTATTCAACAAACGCACCAATAAGGCAATCGGCTTGGTTGCGGGAGCATTCCTGCTCGGCCGCATGACGAAGAAAAGCAAAAAAAGAAGATAACGAAAAGGATGGCCCCGTGAATCGGGCCATCCTTTTTATTATTCTTGGAGTTTCCGTTTGCCGAAAACGAAGTAAAAATAGCTTGCGGAAATCAGGTAGAGCACGGAAGTGATGGTGAATGCGTAGGCATATCCCCAATAGGAGCCAAATGATATCACCAGGCCGGCGGCAATCGGCCCCATCGTAGCCCAGCCGATATTGAACACCACTTGGTTGACTGAGTTGGCGAGCCCTTTGTATTTATCGTGAACCACTTCCATCGCAATGGCGGTTTGGATAGGATTCCCGGCATTCATCAACGCTTGGCGCAGCAGAAAGCCGAGGGACGCGAGCAGCAGCGAAGTTGTGTAGGCTGTCAAAATGAGAAACGGAATCGACAGCAGCTGGAACAGGAGCATCGCTTTCACTTTTCCGACTTTTGCAACCAGCAGAGGCCCGATCAGCATCGCGACGACCGTCATCGCGGAGCCGGAAGCCAGTATGAGGCCGATATACGAATTTGAAGCATCAAAACGGTTGGCAAAGTAGAGGTTCAAATAAGGGACGACTAAACCGGAACCCAGCCCGATCAGCAGGCTGGCAAAAGAGAAATGGAAAATGGCGACCAAGTTTATCTTTAAGCCGTCATCGTCGATGTCGATGTCGATACGCGTCTTCACCTTTTCCTGTGGGGCAGGCGGTTTATTGTCCAGCCGCAGCAACGGAATAAGCCCAGCTGTATAAAGGAGGGCGCCGACAAAGAGCGACCAGCGGATTGCATCGACTGCATCCATTGACAGAAGCCATTGAAAAACATCCGACACAGCGCCGCCCAGCAGGCTGCCTGCCACATTCGCCAATGTCATCAAGGCGAAATAGACGCTGAATAGATGGACGCGCTCTGAGGATTTGGAATGCTCGGCGAGGAAAGGAATTCCTGAGACCTGCACAAATGCCATGAATAATCCCGTGAAGAAAGCGGCAGCCACCAATTGTGTTTCGCCAACCGCAAAGCTGCGATAAAACAATGTTGCCGCCCCAGCTGCGCCGCCGCCGATGAGCATCCATTTGCGGCCAAATTTATCGCTTAGGAATCCGGCTGGGATCAGCATGATCGCCGCAGCTGCGGCAGTCATGGAAATGACGTTGCCGTTCACCGTCTCCGGCATGCCCAGCTCTTTTATATATAGGTTATACATGACCATGAAGACACCCAATCCGCTTTGCAGCAGGACATTCGCCAACATGAACAATTTAACGTTGCGGTTGAAGGACAAGATTTTCATTTTCCATTCGTTTGCCCAAAGGATCATCAGTTCCACCCATTTCGTTACGTGAATATTTCGCTTATCTAAATATATGACTTTCCTTTCTGTAAATCAATGCCTGATTTCGGCACGGATAGGCCAAAGCGAAAAAATGCGGAGTTGAAATGAGCGGCAATCCGAGTATCGGCTGTAAATGGTAGACTAGAAGCATAATCAGCAAAAGGAGGGTGTCCATGTATCGTACAATTTTGACGCCAAGGGTATCGGAAACAGATGGAGTAGGGCATATCAATAACACAGTGCTGCCGGTCTGGTTCGAGGCCGCGAGAAATCCGCTCTTCAGCCTGTTCACGCCAGACCATGATTTTGCCAAATGGAGACTGGTCATCGTCAAAACGACTTTGGAATTCGTAGAGCAAATATATTTCGGGAAAGATGTGGAAATCCGCACCTGGGTCAAAAACATCGGCAACAGCAGTCTCGAGCTTTACGAAGAGTTGTATCAAAAAAATAAATTATGCGCAAAAAATACAGTGGTCTATGTCAATTATGATTTGGATAAGCAACAATCTGAGAGCATTCCTGACGCTCTGCGCAAGGAATTAGAAAAACATCGATACGAGGAGCGGCACTAAAGCGGCTTCCAAGCACTTCTTGAAAAAAAGCAGCCCTGAAAGCATATTTATAAACTTTCATGGCTGCTTTTGCTATTTACTTAGGTGCTGACTGGTCGGCTAAGAATGACAATGTCTTCTCGAAAGTCGCCTGTGCGTCTTCGGTGTGAAGCGTAAATTGGTATTGGTGGCCGAGTCCTTTGCCGCTGCCCTCGAAAAACACAGCATCAACGGCAATTCCCTTCGCTTTCAAGACACCGGCAAGCTCGGTCGATTGGGATGCCAGGCGGTCGGCATCACCAGCGCTGATAAATGCCGGCGGATAAGCGTCTGTAATATGGTCGACCGTTGACAATTCATTGATTCGTCCAAAGGTTTCGAAGCGTTCTGTGCCCGTATAAGTGTTCAAAAACAAATCGATGCGCGGATAAGCGGTATCTCTGACTGTTTCCATATTGTATAAGCCGCAGAAAAGAATCGTGCCGCGCAGCGTTTCAGGGCGGATGGCCGGGCTGATGCCGACCGCTGAAGCCAAAGCGGGATTGGTTGCGGCAGCTACCAGCTGACTGGAAATCTGCGCGCCGGCAGAATCACCGCCGATAAAGATGCGGGACATGTCACCGCCGTATTGAGCAGCATGGGTTTGCAGGTATTCAAGGGCGGCGTTCGCTTGGACGATGGGGCCGGGATACAATTGCTTCGGTGCGAGCGCATAGTCGATGTTGGCGACTACGTAGCCAGCGTTCGCTAACGCCATGCCGTAATGCTTGCGCATATCTTTCGAGCCGCCGATGTAGCCGCCTCCGTGGATCCATAGAATGACCGGAAGCGCTTTATCGATCGTTTCAGGATAATAAATGTCTAGGAAACTGCCTTCAAGGGGGCTGTAAACCAGGTTTTCTGCCGCCACAACGTTATCTTCAATGGCTGCAAGATTTGTTGGAGCAGTGTAGACAGAAGAGCTGACCCCTTTTTTTGAAGCGGATGCATCAAAAGAAGTTATGAATAATTCCGAAATGACCATTGCCAGCATCAAAGCGATAAAAGAGAAAGAGATGATCCGTTTATGGGGGCTTAAATTTTTATGTAGGCGGGCCATAATCCACTTCCTTCACGAGGTAAGATTGCTTTTAAATATTTATCCTATTCTATCTAGGAGTATAGGCGGAAAGCTAGGGTCGATTGTACTAAGTTCAGTGATATGGATGATTTATTTGATAATTTGGATAAGATTCGATTCTGCAGATGGCGGGTATTAGGAGTTGAACGCATAAAAGGAGAAGTGGAAAAAATGTTTGGATTAACCGATTTGCTGGCTTTGGTCATATCAGCATTCATTATTTTACCGATGGTTGTCTTTATAAGAGAATTAGGATATTTGATCATCAGCCCGATCGTCGGCGTACACAATCCGCGCCTCACAATCGGCTCAGGCCCGAGAATTATGAAGTTTTGGATATTCGATATTAGAAAGTACTATCATTTATATAGCTGGTACTCATACGATTCACTGAAAAGGACAAGCCGATTCGCTTACGTCGCATTATACGCCAGTCCGATACTGATCAATATCGGAGTAGCCCTCACCATTAACGCCATGCTCGCAAACGATATGCTGCAGGATTACGCGACGTTCTGGAGCCGGTTCATCTTCTACGTCTTCTATTTTGTGCTATTTGATATAGTGCCGATGAAAACCGACAATGGCAAGCCCAATAACGGCATGATCATCTACGAAATGCTGCGCTATGGAAGACGCACCGATTACAACGATGAGCCGTTCCTGCCATCGACATCGGAAGTGGAGGAAGAGTATCAGCAAGAAATGGAGAAAGTAGAAGAGATTAAAGAGCAAGAGAAGGAAAAAGTAGAAGAGATCAAAGAGCAAGAGAAGGCAGAAAAGAAAGAGAAGGAAGAAGAGATTGTAGAGCTGAAAGAAGAATTGGAGAAAGAAGAGAAAAAAGAGAAAAAAGTTTGATGATGTGAATCGCTCTTGCTCAACGATTTGGCGCTGGGCGGCTGCCGGCTATCTTGGATTCGAGATAATTGGGTGGTAAAATGGAACTATAGCAAAAGTGAGGGAGCTGAACATTTATGGTAAAACAGACAGAAGGCATTCACCATATCACCGCCATTGTAGGAGATGCACAGGAAAACGCTGATTTCTATGCGGGTGTGCTCGGTTTGCGGTTGGTCAAGAGGACGATCAATTTTGACGACCCTGGAACGTACCATCTTTATTTCGGGAATGCGGTCGGCGAGCCGGGAACTATCATCACCTTTTTCCCTTGGGGGAATGCATACAAAGGGAAAATCGGCGATGGGCAAGTCGGCGTGACGACTTATGCTGTCCCAACAGGGGCTTTGGAATTTTGGGAGAAGAGATTGGCTAAATTTGGGCTAGCAGTTGAGAAATCAGACCGCTTTGGTGAAAGCTATTTGGCTTTCGATGATCCGCACGGTCTGCAATTGGAGCTAGTCGAACGCGCGCAAGGAAAGCAGAACGAATGGCGATTCGGTGAAGTGACGCCTGAGACGGCTATCAAAGGTTTCGCTGGCGCTGTATTGTATACTTCCAATGCCGAAAAGACCGCCGAACTGCTCCAATCGGTAATGGGGCTTCAAAAGGGGGGCGAAGAAGGCGGCGTGCTGCGCTTCCGTTCGCCGGCTGAGCTGGGTAATACCGTGGATGTGAAGTTGGATCCTGTCGGGATCGGGCAGATGGGTGTCGGAACAGTCCACCACATTGCGTGGCGGGCGAAAGATGACGAAGACCAGCTGGACTGGAAACACCATATTGAAGCATATGGCCTTGGCGTAACGCCTGTACAAGACCGGAATTATTTCAATGCCATCTATTTCCGCGAATACGGCGATCTGTTATTTGAAATAGCGACGGACCCGCCAGGTTTCGCAGTAGATGAAACACAGGAAGCGATGGGGCAGGAGCTCATGCTGCCGCCTCAATACGAACAATACCGCAATCGGCTGAAGCAGGATCTTGCTCCGCTGGAAATTCGCGAAGTGGACTAAAAGGAAAAGCGGATTTCGGAAGCTCAGCTTCCGAAATGCGCTTTTTTTATTTTGAGACGAAGCTTTTCAACGCAAGGTTGATGTTCTGTGGACGCTCCGCCAAGCGGCGCATGTAATAGGCGTACCAGTCTTCTCCGAACGGCACGTAAACGGTGAACGTGTAGCCTTCCTGCGCCAATTGCTTTTGAAGTTCAGTACGGAACCCGTAGAGCATCTGGAACTCAAAACGGTCAAGTGGGATATTGTTTTCTTTGACATAGCGTTTTACTTCATCGATGATCACGTGGTCGTGGGTTGCAATCGACGTGAAGCCTGGCTGCTGCAAGCGGATCTTGATCAGCTTCAAATAATTGCTGTCGATGTCCTGTGCACTTTGATAGGAAACTTCTGAAATTTCCTTATAAGCGCCTTTCACTAAGCGCACACGGACACTTTTCAGAAGGTCCAAATCTTTTTCTGAACGATACAGATAAGCTTGGATGACAGTGCCGACATTATCGAATTCTTTCACTAGCGCGTGGAGGATATCGAGTGTCGGCTGAAGATGGTTGTAATCTTCCATATCGATATTGATGAAAATCGCGTAGCGTGCTGACGCTTCGACAATTTCACGCATATTTTCCAGGCAAAATTCATAATCGACATCCAGGCCAATCTGAGTCAGTTTGACGGACATATGCGCGGAAACCCCGTGCTGCTGGATTGCTTCCAAGGTAGCAAGGATATTGGTTTTCGCCTCCAGCGCTTCTTCTCTGCTGTATACGAATTCACCCAAATTATCGATTGTGGCGCTGATTCCGTCCGCATTCAATTCTTTGACCGATTTCAGCATGCTGTTGATATCCGTGCCTGCCACCACTTTGCTGGCGCCCAATTTGAGTCCCCATTTTTTCGCCCCGCTGTTCAAAACCTGATTCTTTGACAAAGCAATGAAAAAGTCTTTAGTTAAACCCACTTTTTTTCCTCCTATACTTTTCGGATGCCTGAAGCCTCCCGAAATAAAAGACGCAGTTTGCCGCCATGATTTCTTAATTTAAGACATGAGTTTGGTAATCTGCTATTTTGCTCTTTGCATACTAGGCGAATCGCCGGCAAAGAATCGCTTTACAGCTTTATCGGACAGGGAAAACGTTTACAGAAGCCCTCTCCTTATTATAGTCGATTGGCGCTCTTCCTCCTAACTTTATATCGTCTCCCGGCTGAAATTGAAAGATGCAGACGGTTCCCGTATACTGGAAGAAGACGGAATATTCTAAAATGGAAAAATATTGAGGGGGCGGACGAATGCAGTATTTTTTGACGGGGTCCTATTCTGGGACCAATGAGCCGGGCATCAAGCTTTGGCAGTTCAATCCGGCGGATGGCAGTTTGACGGAGAAGGCAGGGGCAAAGGGAGTGGAGCGCCCATCTTATCTGACATTTCACCCTGCTGGCGAAATCTTCATTGCCTGCAGCGAAACGGCTGGCGGGGAACTGGTGTCGTGGCGGTTTGGGCTTGCTGCAGAAACGCTTTCGGAAATCAGCCGTCAGCCGTCCAACGGTGACCATCCGGCACATGCATCGATCGATGAATCAGGCAAGTGGCTGCTGTCCGTCAATTATTCTGGCGGCAACGTAAATGTCTTTCCGCTGCAAGAGGGTGGAGTGATCGGCGCATTGGCAGATTCAGCCAATCACGAGGGATCAGGGCTGAATTCACAGCGGCAGGATGCTGCCCATCCGCATTCCGTTTCCCAAATTCCGGGAACGCCGCTGTTTCTGGTCCCTGATTTAGGATTGGACAAGATTCACGTTTATAAATTGGATGGCAGAAACGGCAAGCTGGAACGCCAGCGCACAATTGAAACGGCGCCTGGTGCAGGGCCACGCCATGTAGCTTTCCATCCGTTCCGTAAAATTTTCTATGTGTTGGAGGAACTGAGCTCGTCGCTTGTGGTTTATGGAATCGGTGAAGGGGCGGATATCGACAAGCTTCAAGCCGTGCCACTCGTGCCTGACGGCTGGCAAGGAGGGAATACAAGTGCGGAGGTGGCGGTCTCTGAAAATGGCAAATTCCTGTATGCTTCAAACCGCGGGCATGACAGCATCGCCGCTTTCTCGGTCGAAGAAGATGGGACATTGAAATCCTTGGGGTTCGCAAAAACCGGCGGCAAAGGTCCTCGGCATTTCGTCTTGCCTCCTGGCGGCGGATGGCTTATCGCCGCCAATGAGAACTCCGGGTCTTTGACAGTGCTGAAGATTGACGAGACGGGCATGCCGAAGCTTCATGGCAAAACGGTCCAAACGAAAGCGCCGGTTTGCGTAAAGTATGCAGGAACACGCTGAATAGCGGTGCCCAGCTGACTAGGCGATAGAATTCACAGCTTGCCGACAGCGGAAAAAAGCGGACAGCTGTTTCGCTGTCCGCTTTTCTTCTCACCAATCAGGCGTTTCTTTTTCCAGGATTCCAAGCTCTTTCAGGAAATCGATGAAGAAGCTGTCCCTATTGCCTTGAAACGCCTTTTCTGTACAATCGGTGTCAGGCGGGTAGCCGAGTTCATGCGCTTGTTCGAGCGTACTGTCTTCGATGAAGTTAGTGGGATCTGATTCTTCAAAGCATGAAGGCGCGATATAGGTGCGGTAGGTGTGTTCCAATACCACACGCGCATCAGGCGACGGAAGATTTTCCCGCGGCAAGAAAAGTAAAGCGAGCAAAGCTGCAGACACCAGAATAGCAGCTGCGGCCCATACGGTTTTCTTGGTCATGGCCTATTCCTCCGCCAGCAGGATTTTCGCGTCAGAGATGATGTCTTCGACAACGGGATTGACACCGTTATAGCTTTTCATGATGACGCCGTTTTTATCCACGAGATAAAATTCCGTGCCGTGCAGCACTTGGTCGGAATCTTCCGGTTTTCTGGCGAGGGTGCGGAAGTTTTCCATGGCGAACTTGTCGATGAACTGCGGAGTGTAGCCAGTCAGCAAATTCCACGATGCAAAATCGGCGCCGTAACTTTCAGCATAGGATTTCAATACTTCCGGTTTGTCCACAAGGGGGTCCACGCTGAAGGAGACGATTTTGATGTCGAGGCCCTCATCTTTGAATTGCTTCTGCAGATCCACCATATTCGAAGTCATGGGCAAACATACGGTCGTGCAATTCGTGAAGATAAAATCAGCCAGCCAAACTTCGCCTTCCAGATCTGCAAGGCCGAATTCTTCGCTTTCTTGATTCGTGAAAGTGAAATCTTCTATTTCCCAATTAAGGGGGTCTTCAATGCCTGTGCCGCATCCGGCAAGCATTAGAGACAACAGCAGGAACGCTAAAATCCAGAATTTTTTTCTCAAGGGATCCAGATCCTTTCTATAATAAAACACGCATGCATTAAGGGTAGATCAATAACGGCTGCCGGACAAGACCTTGAAATGCTTTTTATGTGTAAATATTAAGAACGAAAAAGGGAGAGGCTCTCCGGGTTGCCTCCTACATTTTCAATACTTTTTTAAACTGCCGATTTTTTACAAGGATTTATAGCCTATTGTGCAGAATACTATTATTTATATATCAGTTATATTCAAGGTGCATTTAGGGTATCGGCATATATACGCCAAGACGGCCAGATCAGGGTCACGGCAACGCTTAAAAATGAGATCACAAACGAATGAATAGAAGCGGAATATAGGGTGAGGATGATATGCGCCAGTTTGGGGAGGTGTTTTTTTGGGCAATGGCAGAACAGGACTGACAGATGAAAAATTAGCGGATTTCCACAATGGGCAAATGATAGACGCCTATTTATATTTTGGGTCCCATTCCAATCAAAATGAAACGGTTTTCACCGTTTGGGTGCCGGACGTAAAAAGTGTCTCGATCCTTTGCAGCGCTATTGCGGAGGGGCTGGATGAGCGGCATCCGATGGAATCTCATCCGAAAGACGGCAGCATTTGGCAGATTCGGATACCCCGGAGAATGGAAGATGCCGTTTACGTATATGAAATAGAAACCCTTCATGGCGAGATCTTGACGAAATCGGATCCTTTTGCACGCGCCGCTGAAATCAGGCCAGCTAATCGTTCTGTAGTTGCTGGAAGTTCCAAGCACGAATGGTCGAAATCAGCGTTGAATTACAAAGGGATCCAGTCCAGGGGGCATTTTGAAAAGCCGATGGCGATTTATGAGCTGCACATCGGCACATGGAAAAAAGCGAAAGACGGAAAATTTCTGACTTACCGCGAATTGGCTGGGGAATTGATTCCTTATATTAAAAGGCAGGGATTCACCCACATTGAAATCTTGCCGATTACCGAGCATCCGCTTGATGAATCGTGGGGCTATCAGACAACCGGCTATTTTGCGCCTACAAGCCGGTATGGATCAGCGGATGACTTGAAATTTTTCGTTGCCAAATGTGCGGAAAATGGAGTTGGCTTGCTTCTGGACTGGGTACCGGGGCATTTTTGCCAGGATGAGCACGGACTCGCATTGTTCAACGGCACAGCTCTCTACGAGGATTCGCGCGAGGGGCGCCGGTTCAACCCGGAATGGGGCACATTGAATTTTGATGTTCGGCGCGGAGAAGTCGTGAGCTTCCTGTTGTCCAGCGCCCATTATTGGCTGGAGGAATTCAAGTTTGATGGGTTCAGGATGGATGCGCTGATGAAGCTGCTGTATGTGCCAAACGACGAGAGCCGTGTTCCCAACGAAGAAGGGGCTTCTTTTTTAAAAAGATTGACGTCCCGCCTGAGGCATCGGCACCCAGCCGCTCTTCTCATTGCCGAAGATGCCTGGAATTATCCGAAGGTGACCGGCGAAGTCGAAGATGGTGGAATCGGCTTCCACTATAAATGGAACTTCGGCTGGATGCATGACACGCTCGGTTATATGCAAACCCCCTCCGCCGAACGGGGAGATATCCATCACATGCTGAGTTTCGCGTTGACCTATTATTACGAGGAGCGCTATATATCGATTTTTTCGCATGACCAAGTGGTGGACGGCCAAAAATCCCTGCTCCAGAAATTCCCCGGGAGTCTGGAAGAGAAATTCCGGCAATTGCGCTTGCTGTTGGGTTTTTGGGCAGCACATCCCGGAAAGAAATTACTGTTCATGGGGCAGGAATTCGGGCATGACGAAGAATGGAAATTCCAGCCTGAACTGGATTGGTTTTTATTCGATTATAAAGCCCACCGCCAGATAGCGCTGTTCACGAAGGAATTGCTGGTTTTCTATCGAACCGAAAAAGCGATGCATGAGCTTGATGATGATCGGGATGGATTTTTATGGCTGGACCCGCATAACCATGAGCAAAGCGTCCTTGCGTTTATCCGCAAGGGGCGGGCTCCGGCAGATGAATGCGTAATCGTCTGCAATTTCTCGGACCGCAGCTACAGTGAGTTTGAAGTGGGGGTCCCTGCCAATACACCGTACGAACAAATTTTTACGACGAATGACTCCGCTTATGGCGGCAAGGAACCGCGGCTCGGAACGGTTCATCATGTCCGCCAAAAGCCGTGGGATGGACAGAATTATTCCATCGCCATCGATTTGCCCGCTTATACAATGAGTGTGTGGAAAACAAAAAAAGATGGGAGTGGAGGAACTTGAAAAACAAAGTCGTTGCAATGCTGCTAGCTGGCGGCCAGGGAAGCCGTTTGAAATCATTGACCTATAATATCGCAAAGCCGGCGATTCCATTTGGCGGAAAATACCGGATCATCGATTTTCCTTTATCGAATTGCGTCAACTCTGAGATCCATACGGTCGGCGTCCTTACCCAGTACCAGCCCCATGTGCTGCACCGCTACATCGGGCTTGGAACACCGTGGGATTTGGACAGAAGAAACGGCGGCGTGACCATGCTGACGCCATACGCGGAAATGGACGGCATCAAATGGTATAACGGTACCGCCAATGCCATTTACCAGAACTTTACTTATCTAATGGAGCAAGACCCTGAATACGTCCTCATCTTGTCTGGCGATCATATTTATAAGATGGATTACCAAAAAATGCTGGATTTCCATAAATCGCATAAAGCGGACGCAACCATCTCGGTTATTGAAGTGCCTTGGGGTGAAGCGAACCGGTTTGGCATCATGAATACGGATGATAATCTGAACGTCACGGAATTTGTCGAAAAACCGCAAGAGCCGGAAAGCAATTTGGCTTCGATGGGCGTGTATATTTTTAATTGGAAAAAGTTGAAAAAATATTTGACTATCGATGATGGCAATGAAAATTCTTCGCATGACTTCGGGAAAGACATCATTCCGTTGATGCTCGGAGCGGGTGAAAAATTGGTCGCGTATCCATTCAAGGGGTATTGGAAAGATGTCGGGACTGTTGAAAGCTTATGGGAGGCGAATATGGATTTGCTGGACGCCCATTCAGGTTTGAATTTGCATGATCCGGGCTGGCGAATATTTTCCTCCAATCGGCAATTGCCGCCTCAAATGGTGACGGAAACAGGGGAATTGCAGGAAGTCTTTGTCAATGAAGGCTGCGTCATCGAAGGCAAAGCTGAAAAATCGATTATCTTCCAGGGAGTCCATATCGAACAAGGCGCATCCGTCTACGAATGTGTCGTCATGAACAGCGTGATCATCGGTTCGGGCGCGGAACTGGCAAGAGCGATCATTCCGCCTGACCT
The DNA here is from genome assembly GCA_035468565.1 of Planococcus sp. (in: firmicutes). Classification (GTDB taxonomy): domain Bacteria; phylum Bacillota; class Bacilli; order Bacillales_A; family Planococcaceae; genus Planococcus. Next base: position 5,809 of record DATISS010000029.1, on the reverse strand, counting down.
AGTGATCCCGGAAAACTTTAAAATTGGCGATCCGGAAGGCGGCATCATCCTGTTGACGCAAGAAATGATCGATGAATGGAAGGAGAGTGCAGGAGTATGAAATTAGTCGCGATTATTGATGCCACTGTAAAATTGCCGGGGCTTGAAGATTTGACTTTATACCGGTCAGCCGCTTCTATCCCGTTCGCCGGAAGGTACCGGCTCATCGATTTCACCTTATCCAATATCGTCAATTCAGGCATCACTTCCGTAGGCGTTTTCCCTTCCTATCCGTTCGTTTCACTGATGGACCATATCGGGAGAGGGAAAAGCTGGGACCTTGACCGCCGGAAAGACGGCTTGTTCTTCCTGCCGGTGTCCAACAAAGACAGCGGCCAAATGAGTGTAGGCGGTTTTGCGGCGCTGGAAGAGCATATGATCTTTTTTGAAAGAAGCCGCCAGGAATACGCATTGATTACAAATTGTTTTACGGTTTCCCAAATCGATTACCAGGACATGCTGGAATCGCATATCGCGTCCGGCGCGGATGTGACGGAAGCTGTGAGCAACGGGCAGCCGCTTAGAAGCTATATCTTGAAAAGAAGCCTGCTTATCGAATTTTTGAAAACCTACCGCCAAGGACAGCTATTCAGTGTAGAAGACTGTATCAGAAGGAAGAAGAATGGCTATAAATTCGGCGTCTACGAATACGAAGGCTATTGCGCTGTTATCGATTCTATTGACAGTTATTTCAAGGCATCGATGGATTTGCTGGAGCCGGAAAAACGCAAAGCGCTGTTTTTATCGGATCGGCCGATTTACACTAAAGTAAAAGACGAACCGCCTACGCGCTATATGAAAGGTTCTTCCGTAAAACGTGCGTTAATGGCGAATGGTTCGACGATCAGAGGGACTGTCGTCGACAGTATCATCAGCCGTGCGGTCGTCATCAAGGAAAACACGAAGATTGAAAATTGCATCATCATGCAGAAATGCACGATTGAAGAAAACTGCGACTTGGCCTATGTCATCGCCGACAAAAATGTCTTTATAGAAGCTGGAACGGTACTTAAGGGCACAGCGGAAGAGCCGATTGTACTGCGCAAAGGGGAACGGATTTTGAAGGAGGAAGTCAGATGAAAATTGTAATGGCGGCCGCGGAATGTGTGCCTTTTGTAAAAGCGGGGGGCTTGGCCGATGTAATGGGTGCCTTGCCGAAAGCGCTAGTAGAAATAGGTTGTGAAGTGACGGTCGTCTTGCCGAAGTATAGTTTGATCCCACAAGAATACCAAAAAGAATTCACGTTGGGAGAAGAAGTGGAAGTGCCCTTCAAAGGGAAGAATCACCGTTGCCGGATCTTCAGCTATGAACTGCAGGGAGTCGATTACATCTTCATTGAAAATGACGCCTATTTTGACAGGGATCTGATTTACCGCCAGCCGGATGATCATACACGCTTCGCGTTCTTCAGCCGCGCAGTACTGGCAGCGGTAGAAACCCTGAGAGCGCAAACGGATATTTTGCACTTGCACGATTGGCACACGGCCCTTATCCCATTTTTGATGGAGAAAGACCCTCGTTATGAGGCGATGAACAAAAAAATAAAAACCATGTTGACCATCCACAACTTGCAATTCCAAGGGAATTCGCCGAAAAGCGTATTGACCGAGGAATATGAAATGGATGGCGCGTACTACGAAGACGGCACGGCCGAGTGGAAAGGATATTTCAATATCCTGAAGACGGGGATTCTGTTCGCTGACCAAGTGACGACCGTCAGCCCGACTTACCGAGATGAAATTTTGACCGCCCGCTACGGCGAAGGGCTTGAAACTTTTCTGCAGGAAAAAGGCGAAAGCCTCGTCGGCATTTTGAATGGGCTGGACACCGAGTTCTACAATCCGGCTACCGATTTGGTGATTGAAATGGAGTACGATGAAACTTCGATGGAAGGGAAAGCGGTCAATAAGCGCGCCGTCCAAAAAAGGTTCAAGCTTCCGGTGAGAGGAGATATTCCGTTATTGGCTGTCGTTTCCCGACTGACAAAACAAAAAGGGATGGACGTTTTGCAGGAGTTGCTGCCGAAGCTATTGAAAGAAAAAGATGTGCAATTCATCTTAATCGGATCCGGTGATGAAGAAGTTGCTCAGCTTTTCAAAAGCCTGGCCGCAGAGTTTCCTGGAAAAGCAGCTACATATATCGGCTTTGATGAAGACCTCGCCCATCTTCTTTACGCGGGAGCCGATATATTCCTGATGCCGTCGCATTTCGAGCCATGCGGACTGAGCCAGCTCATTTCGATGCATTATGGCACTGTTCCCGTCGCCAATAAAACCGGTGGATTAAAAGACACGGTAGTGGAATACGACGTCGCATCACAAACTGGCAATGGATTTTTAAGCGATTTTTCTGCAAATGAAAGCTTTGCAGGAGCTTTAGAGCGGGCGTTGGAACTGTACCAAAACCCAGAACATTGGGAAATCATCAAAAGAAATGGCATGCAGCTAGATTCCTCATGGAAGCGTTCTGCGGAAATCTATGCGGAAGCCTATAATGCGATTGCCGAAAGGTGAGGATGGGGATGTTCAGTTCAAAAGAGCAGTTCAAAGAGAATTTTGTGGCGCGCCTGGCACAACGGGAAGACAAAGGGTCCCTGAAAACCAGTTATTCGGTTCTGACAGATATGGTGAAAGAATGGACGTACGATGACTGGGAGAAGACGAATCGGCAGTACAAAGATGAGAAGCGTAAGCAATTATACTATTTTTCCATCGAATTCTTAATGGGGCGGATCTTAGGGCAGAACTTGATGAATTTGGATACGCATGGATTGGTAAAGGAAGGTCTGGAAGAGCTTGGTTTCGATTTGCAGGCTATCGAGGATCAGGAGCCTGAACCTGGCTTGGGCAACGGAGGGCTTGGCCGCCTTGCCGCTTGCTTCATGGATTCACTCGCCTCTCTTCAGCTGCCGGGCCATGGCTGTGGTCTTCGCTATAAGGGCGGTTTGTTCACGCAGGTTTTCCACGACGGGTATCAAACAGAGCAGCCGACTGTCTGGATTGATGAAAAAAAAGGCTGGGGCATCAGGAGGGAAGAATTGTCGTTGGACATCCCTTTTTTCGGCTCTATCGAACCCGACATTGAAAGCAATCGGTTAAAGCCAGCTTTGAAGGATGCGGAATGGGTCAAAGCGGTGCCGTATGATTACCCAATTGTCGGGGCTGCGGGAAAGACTGTAAACACCCTGCGCCTATGGCAAGCGGAAGTTTCCAACCGGCCCTTGCCTAAAGGCAAAACGCGACTGCTCTATGAGCAGGAAACCGCGGCGGTGACCGACCGGCTGTATCCGGATGCGTCCTTGGATGCGGGGAAAATCCTGCGCCTCAAGCAGCAATATTTTTTATGCAGCGCTTCACTCCAGACAATCGTGAAAAACCGCGATTGCTCGCTGAGTGATTTGTCGCGGCATGTCGCCATCCAGATCAATGATACACATCCCGCATTAGCGATCCCGGAATTGATGCGCATCTTGATGGATGAGGAGGGCATGCAGTGGGAAGAGGCATGGGGGATTGTCAACCATACAATTTCCTATACGAACCACACAATCCTCGAAGAGGCAATGGAGAAATGGGACAGCTATTTGCTGGAACGATTATTGCCGAGAGTCTACATGATTATCCAGGAAATAGACCGTCGCTTCAGAGAAAAAACGCAGCAGGAGCCGTTGGATGAATGGCAGCGCAAGAAACTTGCCATCATCGAAAATGGCGTCGTTCACATGGCGACGCTTGCTGTGGTGGGCAGTTATAAAGTGAACGGCGTTGCTAAGCTCCATACTGAAATTCTGAAAATGCGTGAAATGAAAGAACTGAACGAACATTTCCCCCATAAATTCCATAACATCACCAATGGCGTCACCCATCGCCGCTGGCTTTTGAAAGCGAATCCGGAGTTGTCCGGCTTGATCACGTCGGCTGTAGGGGATGAGTGGATTCAGGAGCCCATCAAATTGCATAAACTCCATCGTTTCAGTAAGGATCCGGCATTCCAACAGGACCTTCAAGCTGTGAAACTGGCCAAAAAACGGCAGTTGGCGGATTATATCAGAACGCATCAAAATATTATCGTAGACCCTGAATCGGTATTCGATGCCCAGATTAAGCGGATCCACGGCTATAAGCGGCAATTGATGAACATCCTCCATATACAGATGCTTTATAACCGGATCTTGGGTGATCAGTCATTCCGCCCTTACCCTCGGACATTCATTTTCGGAGGCAAAGCGGCACCGAGCTACCATTACGCCAAACAGGTGATAAAACTCATCAACACTGTTTCGGATCAAGTCAATAACAATCCGCTAACGAAAAAGCACCTCCATGTCGTATTTATCGAAGATTATAGCGTCAGCAAGGCGGAAAAAATCTTTCCGGCAACGGATGTCAGTGAACAGATATCGACGGCTTCTAAAGAGGCGTCAGGCACGGGCAATATGAAGTTCATGATGAACGGCGCCATCACTTTAGGGACCTTTGATGGCGCGAATTTAGAGATTGTGGAACAAGTCGGGGAGGATAATGCATTCATTTTCGGATTGACTGCCCGGCAAGTGATGCAATTTGAAAAAGAGCAGAGCTATTACCCGCCGGATATTGTCCAGTACAACAATGAACTGCAGGTGGTGATGGCGCAATTATTGGACGGCGTCCTTTCGGGCGGGCCAGAAAATGTTTCCGCAATCAGCAACCAGTTGGTCGACTGCAATGATCCGTTCTTCGTGCTGAAGGATATCGAGCAGTATAGGAAAGCCCATGAGCGATTGCTCGGCGCCTTTGAAAACACCAAGGCTTGGCAGGAGATGAGCGTAGTCAATATCGCGCAATCGGGAGTCTTTTCAAGCGACCGGACCATACAGGAATACGCGGATGAGGTCTGGCAGCTGGACAGGGTGCCAAGCAACCTCTTGTAACGCTTGTAACGGAAAGGAGAGGGAGAATGGCGAATCCGGCATTTGATAACACCGATCTGAAAGATTACAAGGCTGGCGGGATTCTCGCAGGGAAAGTGGCAATTGTCACAGGAGGCAGCAGCGGCATCGGCCAAGCAGCTGCCATCGCCTACGCCAAAGAAGGCGCCAAAGTGGTCATCGGCTATTTGGACGATGAAGAAGGCGCCAGGAAGACCATCCAGCTCATAGAAAGTTACGGGGGCGAAGCAGTGGCGCAAAGCGGCGATTTGCGGGAAGCGGCAAATTGCAGCCGGCTCGTCGAGTTTGCCTTGGATTCGTTTGGCCAAATCGATATCCTGGTCAATAACGCCGGATACCAATACCCGGAAACGTCACCGCTTGACTTGAAGGATGAAAATATATTAAAAACCTTTGAAATTAAAGCGTTCGCCATGCTTTATCTGATCCGGGCCGCGCTGCCCCATCTGAAAAAAGGAGCGCGCATCATCAATACCGCGTCCATCAATGCGTACCGCGGGCATTCGGATCTGATCGACTATTCAGGGGCAAATGGCGCGATCGTATCGATGACCCGTTCTCTTGCACGCCGGCTTGTGCGCGAGGAAATTGCGGTGAACGGGATTGCGCCAGGTCCTATCTGGACGCCGCTGATCCCAGCAACCTTCGGTGCCTTGTACAGCGATATCGGAGAAGGCTTCGGGCGGGATGTTCCGGCAGGGCGGCCAGGACAGCCGTATGAACTTGCAAAAGCATTCGTATTCTTGGCGGACCCGCAAAATTCCTATATGACCGGACAATTTCTGCACATCAATGGCGGCGATTATATGTCATCCTGAAAAGGGGAAGGCGATTCTGGAG
>DATISS010000028.1:0-3204 GCA_035468565.1 Planococcus sp. (in: firmicutes) | reverse complement strand
AAAGGGAGGACAATACATGTTATTGAAATACTTTTATGATGCTAATTTGGCTCAGGCTTCGTACATGGTGGGCTGTCAGCAGTCCAAAGAAGCTGTGATTGTGGATCCGGCGAGAGATGTCGCCCCGTATCTGGCGGCGGCGGAGAAGGAAGGCTTGAAGATCATTGGTTCACTCGAAACGCATATCCATGCGGATTTTGTTTCAGGTGCCAGGGAATTGGCTGCTCAAGCAGGCGCGACAATGTATTTATCCGATGAGGGGCCAGCGGATTGGAAGTATGAAAATCTGGAAGGCACGCCGCATCAATTGGTGAAAGATGGTGACCGGATCGAAGTGGGCAATTTGACGAGTGAGGTGTTGCATACGCCGGGCCACACGCCGGAGAGCATTTCGTTCACATTGACGGATGGCGGCATACCGGCTGACGGTCCGATGGGCATTTTCACTGGAGATTTTGTATTTGTCGGCGATGTGGGGCGCCCGGATTTATTGGAAAAAGCTGCAAAAATGGAAGGGACTGCGATTGTTGGCGCGAAGCAGCTGTTCGAATCTCTTCAGAAATTCAAGCAGCTGCCGGATTATTTGCAGCTATGGCCAGGGCACGGGGCAGGCAGCGCCTGTGGCAAAGCGCTGGGAGCGGTGCCGTCTTCGACTGTGGGCTATGAGAAAAAGTACAATTGGGCGCTGCAAATCGACAATGTGGATGACTTTTCAAAAGAGCTGCTGGACGGGCAGCCGGAACCGCCAACTTATTTCGCAGTCATGAAGCATGTGAACAAGGTGGGGCCGAAGCTGGTCAAAGATATGCCGCCCGCTGCTGAACTGACGTCATTGAATGACCTGGAAGACCACATCAAAAAAGGGCTGCAAGTTATTGATGCGAGGCCAGCTGTTGAATTTGCGGAAAAGCATATTTTAGGGACGATCAATATTCCGTTCAATCAATCTTTCACGAACTGGGCCGGCTGGCTTGTTGACTATGGCCGCCCGCTTTGCGTGATCGCTGATCCGCTGAAAATGGATGAAATGGGAAATGCCTTGCGGTCAGTGGGGATTGACCAATTGTCTTTCTATATGGACGAGGGCTTGATCGAACGCAGGGATGGGGATTTTGCATCGTATCCATCGATCAACCCGTCGGAAGCGAAAGAATTATTGGAAAGCAAAAAGGCGCATATCCTTGACGTCCGCGCCGCAAGCGAATGGAACGAAGGGCATATTGAAGGGGCACAGCACATTATGCTCGGCACTTTACTGGATCACCTGGGGGAAGTGCCTGCCGACAAACCGGTTATTGTGCAATGCGGTTCCGGCGTCCGGTCGGCGATCGGCGCCAGTATTCTAAAAAGCAGCGGTTTTGAGCGAGTATTGAATCTGGCGGGCGGCTATTCGCAATGGGAAACGGAATTCGGGAAATGATCCATCTTCATAAAAAGGTTCTGAAAAAATAGATTATACGGAGGGATTATTTTGGATAAGAATAACGAGATTGTCATTGTAGGTGGAGGATCGGGCGGGATTTCTGCAGCCGCGAGACTGTTGAGATTGTCTCCGAATCTTAAAAATCATATCACCATTATCGACCCGGCTGAATTCCATTATTATCAGCCTTTATGGACGTTAGTAGGAGCGGGTGTCACCGACAAAAAAGTAACGCAACGGCCGATGGCTTCAGTCATCCCAGAAGGCGCAAAATGGCTTCAGGAAAAGGTAGTGAGCTTTTTGCCGGAAGAAAACGCAGTGATCTTAGGCAATAACGACAAGATCCATTATGATTTTCTGATCGTTGCCGGCGGCATTGAAATCAATTGGGACGGCGTGAAAGGCTTGAAAGAAAACCTTGGCAAAAATGGTGTGTGCAGCAATTATTCCTACGAACATGTCGAATACACGTGGGAGCTCATCCGGACGTTCAAAGGCGGAAACGCGGTTTTCACCCATCCGGCTACCCCTATAAAATGCGGAGGCGCGCCGCAGAAAATCATGTACCTTGCTGAAGATTCGTTTAATCGGACAGGGGTACGGGATAAATCGAATGTGATTTTCGGTTCCGCGAATCCGGCGATATTCGATGTGCAAAAATACCGGGATGCGCTGGAGGGTGTTGTCGAGCGCAAAGAGATAGACACCCGGTTCCGGACAAATTTGATCGAAATAAGAGGAGAAGAGAAAGAAGCGGTTTTTGAAAACTTGGATACCCATGAACAAGAAGTCATTCCGTACGAGATGCTGCATGTAACACCACCGATGCGATCACCCCAGTTTATCCGCGAAAGTCCGCTTGCGGATTCAGGGGGCTGGGTGGATGTCCACAAATACACATTGCAGCATACTCGCTATGAAAACATCTTCGGATTAGGGGACAGCAGTAATTTGCCGACTTCGAAAACAGGTGCCGCAATCCGCAAGCAAGTCCCTGTCGTTGCTGAAAACCTGCTGTCTGCCATGCAAAATCAACCGCTATCGGCCACTTATGATGGCTATAGTTCATGTCCGCTGATTACGGGCTATAACAAATTGATCCTTGCGGAATTCGATTACGAAAAACAGCCCCAAGAGACAATGCCATTCAATCAAGCGGTAGAGCGCAGAAGCATGTATATCATGAAAAAGGACTTGCTGCCTGTATTGTATTGGGACGGCATGCTGAAAGGGACAATGTAAAAAAGGAGGGAGATTCTGTTCATGACAAATTCAAATGAACAAATGGGTTCAATCGATACGTGGTCAACGGCTTTGGCGGATCCAGTGGTAAGAGAGTCGATGACAAATCTGCTGAATCGCTTGCCTGAGCTTGAAAGAGGCATCAAGTCGCTTGAAGAAGTGGTCGATTTTGGCCAATCATTGCTTGAAAATGAACCTTTTATAAATGAAGTCGAGAACAAATTGGCGATCCACCAATTGGATATGGCGACGTTGTCTTCCTTGCTGGTGCTGATGGAAAAGCTGCCTTCGCTTATTTCGACGATCAACCAGCTTGAAGGATCGCTGGCTTTTGCGACGGCCATCAGCAAGGATGCTGAAACCCTCGATTACTTGACGGAACAAGTAAGGGCCTACGCGGAACCGGTTATCGAGGAAGGCAAAAAAGGCATGGCGTTTGTGGCTACGGTCAAAACGAAAGCGGAACAAGACCATAAGAAATATTCCATCTTCTCGATTTTCAAATGGTTGAAAGATCCGGCTGTGCAAAAAGGCTTTCG
>DATISS010000027.1:0-17495 GCA_035468565.1 Planococcus sp. (in: firmicutes) | reverse complement strand
TGTGTATACTTTGCGTTGGTTACGCTCAGTCATACTTGCAAACCTCCTCTCGATTTATCAGTTATTGCCACTGAGTACTCTTTCGTGAATCACAGTTTTCATACGGGCAATCGCTTTACGTACTTCGCGGATGCGAGCAGTGTTTTCTAATTGACCAGTAGCCAATTGGAAGCGAAGGTTGAAAAGCTCTTCCTTCAGTGATTTCACTTTTTGTTCGATTTCAGCAGTGGTTAAGTCACGGATTTCTTTAGCTTTCATTCGATTCACCACCAATTTCTTCGCGTTTAACGAACTTGGTCTTGATCGGAAGTTTGTGTGATGCGAGGCGGAATGCTTCGCGCGCCACTTCTTCAGATACTCCAGCAAGTTCGAACATTACTTTACCAGTTTTAACAACCGCAACCCAGCCTTCAGGCGAACCTTTACCGGATCCCATACGTACCTCAAGAGGCTTTTTCGTATAAGGTTTATGCGGGAAAATTTTAATCCATACTTTACCGCCACGTTTCATGTAGCGAGTCATGGAAATACGTGCTGCTTCGATTTGGCGGTTAGTGATCCAAGATGATTCTAAAGCCTGGAGACCAAATTCACCGAATGCGATTTCTTTGCCGCCTTTAGCTTCTCCGCGCATCTTGCCACGGTGCTCTCGACGATATTTAACGCGTTTAGGCATTAACATATTATTTGCCTCCTTCCTCAGATTTCTTCTTAGTTGGAAGGACTTCTCCGCGGTAGATCCATACTTTTACGCCAAGCTTACCGTAAGTTGTGTCTGCTTCTGCGTGCGCATAATCGATATCTGCGCGTAGCGTATGGAGCGGTACAGTACCTTCACTGTAGTGTTCAGAACGCGCAATGTCAGCGCCGCCTAAACGTCCAGATACTTGAGTTTTGATCCCTTTAGCGCCAGAACGCATAGTGCGCTGGATAGCTTGCTTTTGAGCACGGCGGAAAGAAACACGGTTTTCCAATTGGCGTGCTACGCTTTCAGCAACTAGTCTCGCATCAAGGTCAGCTCTCTTGATTTCAATGATGTTGATGTGTACACGCTTGCCAGTCATTGTGTTTAGCTGATTGCGAAGCACTTCTACTTCAGAACCACCTTTACCAATTACCATACCTGGTTTCGCAGTGTGAATTGTTACGTTAACACGGTTTGCAGCGCGTTCAATTTCGATTTTCGAAACTGAAGCTTCTTTCAAACGTGCTTCGATATATTCACGGATTTTAATATCTTCGTGAAGAAGTGTCGCATAGTCTTTCTCAGCGTACCATTTGGACTCCCAGTCACGAATGATTCCGATACGCATACCTATTGGATGTATTTTTTGTCCCACGAATTATCCCTCCTTCTTCTCAGATACCACTAGTGTGATGTGGCTTGTACGTTTGTTAATCGCGCTTGCACGTCCCATTGCACGTGGACGGAAACGTTTCAATGTCGGACCTTCATCAACGAACACTTCACTGATGTACAAGTTGTTCAGATCCATTTCGTAGTTATGTTCAGCGTTAGCAGCTGCAGATTTCAACAACTTCTCAACAACAATAGATGATGCTTTCGGAGTGTGATTCAAAATTGCAACGGCTTCGCCGATTTGCTTGCCTCGGATTAAATCTACTACTAAACGGACTTTACGAGGAGCAATACGTACTGTTCTAGCAACAGCTTTTGCTTGCATGGGGAAATCCTCCTCTCAATTAACGTCTTGTTTTCTTGTCGTCTGCGCCATGACTAGCGTATTTGCGTGTTGGTGCAAATTCTCCTAGTTTATGGCCAACCATGTCTTCAGTTACGTACACAGGGATGTGCTTACGGCCATCGTATACTGCAATTGTTAGTCCGATGAATGTCGGGAAAATTGTAGAACGGCGAGACCATGTTTTAATCACTTGTTTTTTCTCAGAATCCTTTTGTGCGTCAACTTTTTTCAAAAGATGATCGTCAGCAAAAGGTCCTTTTTTCAAGCTGCGGCCCATTGGGGATCCTCCCTTCGTGATCGCACTACGGTTCTTTCATTGAACCGCAGCGGAATCAAATTATTTTTTACGACGACGCACGATGAACTTGTCTGACTTGTTCGTTTTCTTGCGTGTTTTGTATCCAAGAGTTGGTTTACCCCATGGAGACATCGGTGATTTACGTCCGATTGGCGAACGTCCTTCACCACCACCGTGTGGGTGATCGTTAGGGTTCATTACAGATCCGCGGACTGTTGGGCGTTTGCCTAACCAGCGGTTACGTCCTGCTTTACCAATGTTGATCAATTCGTGCTGCTCGTTTCCTACAGCGCCAATAGTTGCGCGGCAAGTAGCAAGGATCATGCGAACTTCGCCTGATTGCAAACGAACTGTTACGTATTTTCCTTCTTTACCCAATACCTGAGCTGAAGTTCCTGCAGAGCGTACAAGTTGTCCGCCGCCGCCTGGCTTCATTTCAATGTTGTGGATTGTAGAACCCATTGGGATGTTTGATAACGGAAGTGCGTTACCTGCTTTGATATCAGCTTCTACGCCTGACATGATCTGAGTTCCAACTGTGAGTCCTTTAGGAGCCAAGATGTAACGTTTTTCACCATCAGCGTAGTTAATCAATGCGATGTTTGCAGAACGGTTTGGATCGTACTCGATTGTAGCAACGCGTCCTGGAATGCCATCTTTGTTACGTTTGAAATCGATAACGCGGTATTGGCGTTTATGTCCACCACCGTGGTGGCGTACAGTGATTTTACCTTGGTTATTACGGCCGCCTTTGCGTCTAACTGGTTGTAGAAGCGATTTTTCAGGCTTGTTCGTTGTGATTTCAGCGAAATCCGAACTCGTCATGTTACGACGACCGTTAGTGGTAGGTTTATATTTTCTAATCCCCACGTTGTTTCCCTCCTTCGTTAGTAGTTCTTTAAGAACTTATAGAAATTAAATTTCGAACAATTCGATGTCTTTGCTGTCAGCAGTCAATTTAACGATCGCTTTGCGGCGTTTGTTAGTGTATCCTGCGTGTTTGCCCATGCGTTTGAATTTTCCTTTGTAGTTCATGATGTTGACTTTCTCAACTTGAACTCCGAAAATTTCTTGAACTGCATGTTTAACTTGTGTTTTGTTAGCGCGAGTGTCCACTTCAAAAGTGTACTTCTTATCTGCCATCACTGCAGAAGAACGCTCAGTAATGACCGGACGCTTTAAAATATCACGTGCTTCCATTAACTAAGCACCTCCTCAATTTTTTCGATCGCTGCTTTAGTCATAACAATTTTGTCATGTCCAAGCAGGTCTAATACGTTGATGCCAGTTGCAGACACCACTGTCATACCTTTGATGTTGCGCGCAGACAATGCTACGTTCTCTTCAGGGTCAGCAGTTACGAACAAAGCTTTTTTACCGATTGAAAGGTCGCCCATCAATTGTGTAAATGACTTTGTTTTTGGTGCATCAAATGACAATCCTTCAAGTACCATCAATTTTTCTCCGATAACTGTCGATGAAAGAGCAGAGCGAAGAGCTAAACGACGTACTTTCTTAGGCAATTTATAGCTGTAGCTGCGTGGTGTAGGTCCGAAGACAACACCGCCGCCGCGCCATTGTGGTGAACGGATCGACCCTTGACGAGCACGGCCTGTCCCTTTTTGGCGCCATGGTTTTCTACCGCCGCCTGCTACTGCAGAACGGTTTTTTACTTTATGGTTACCTTGGCGAAGTGAAGCGCGTTGCATCACTACTGCGTCAAATAACACTGATTCGTTTGGTACGATACCGAATACATAGTCGTTCAATTCGATGTCGCCAACTTGTGAACCTGTTTGATTTAATAAAGCTACTTTAGGCATTCATGTTTCCTCCTTCCTCAAAAAATAATTAGTTAGCTTTGATAGCTGTTTTTACGCGAAGCATCGCTTTGCGTGAACCAGGAACATTACCTTTGATTAGAAGCAAGTTGCGTTCCACATCAACCTTGACGATTTCAAGGTTTTGGATCGTAATTGTCGTTCCACCCATTTGACCAGGTAATTTCTTCTGTTTGAAAACGCGGTTAGGGGCAACCGGGCCCATCGAACCTGGACGACGGTGGTAACGTGATCCGTGGGACATTGGTCCGCGGGATTGTCCGTGGCGTTTAATAACACCTTGGAAACCTTTACCTTTTGTTGTTCCAGTGACATCTACGATATCGCCTTCTGCGAATACATCTACTTTGACTTCTTGACCAATCTCGTAATCAGCTAAGTTTACATTGCGAAGTTCGCGAATGAAGCGCTTAGGAGCAGTGTTCGCTTTTGCTACGTGTCCTTTAGAAGGTTTGTTTGAAAGCTTTTCGCGCTTGTATTCAAAACCTAATTGGATTGATTCGTAGCCGTCAACCTCAACTGTTTTCTTTTGAAGCACTACGTTTGGAGCTGCCTCAACTACAGTTACAGGGATTAAATCACCGTTCTCAGCAAAAACTTGCGTCATACCGATTTTTCTACCTAAGATTCCTTTGGTCATGTTGTCACACCTCCTGCAATTTTTTTGTTTTTCTATTTCGTTCACCGATTAAAGTTTAATTTCAATGTCAACGCCTGACGGTAAATCAAGTTTCATCAACGCATCGACAGTTTGTGGTGTCGGGTTAACGATATCGATTAGACGTTTGTGTGTGCGCATTTCAAATTGCTCACGAGCATCTTTATACTTATGGACAGCACGCAAGATCGTGTAAACTGATCTTTCCGTCGGCAATGGTATCGGACCCGATACGCTAGCGCCTGAACGTTTAGCTGTTTCCACAATTTTCTCAGCAGACTGATCTAGGATTCTATGATCATATGCTTTTAAACGGATACGAATTTTTTGTTTTGCCATTATTTTCCCTCCCTTTCGCCTATTTTGGATAGACATTCTCCACGAAAATTTTCCAATCACTCGCCATGGCAAAGCGGCCGGGTGTATCGGTAACCTCTCGCTTCCTCGCAGTCAAAGACCAACATTAACCATTATACAAAAGAAAAAAGAATTCCGCAAGGCTTTCCACGAAATTCTTTCTGATTCGCTTTTTTTATTATAACAGGATTTTTCCTTTATACAACCGATACGGTAATAGTCCGAACATTCTCCTTTAAGCGAGCACCATGACGGCGATCCAGCCGAACACGACGAGTGGAATATTGTAGTGGATGAATGTCGGCACGCACGTATCCCAGATGTGGTTATGCTGCCCATCGACGTTTAGCCCGGCGGTCGGCCCAAGCGTCGAATCGGATGCCGGCGACCCGGCGTCGCCGAGTGCCCCCGCCGTACCGATCAACGCGATGATGGCCAACGTAGAAAAGCCGAACTCCATGCTGAGCGGGACGAAGATTGCGGCGATGATTGGAATGGTCGCGAATGATGAACCGATGCCCATTGTAACGACGAGGCCGATGATGAGCATTGCGAGGGCGGCTGCTCCTTTATTGCCGTTGAACAGATCAGAGGCGCTTGCTACCAGCGGCTCGATGGCTCCAGTCGCCTGGATGACAGATGCAAAGCCGTTCGCTGAGATCATGACGAAGCCGATAAAGGCCATCATGCGCATGCCAGCTGTCAGCACGTCATCCGCATCGCGCCATTTCATCGCTCCAAAGACATACAATACAATGATCCCGGCAAGCGCGCCGATAATCATCGACTCGGTCTCAATCTGCCCGTAGAGCGCAGCAGCCAAAGCCAGAATCGTTACAATGATATCTTTCTTTGAAGCAATTTTTGTTTGAGTTTCTTCTATAGTATTAATCTTCGTTTGATAAGTGCGGGGCTTGCGGTATGAGATGAATATCGCAATTGCTAATCCGAGTGCCATACCAGCAACCGGAATCGCCATCGCTTTCGGAATATCCGCCATATCGATCGGCAACCCGGCAAGCTCCATTTGCTTTGCGACGATCCCATGGAAAATCAGCCCAAAGCCATACGGCAGCAAAATATACGGTGCGGTCAAGCCAAAAGTCAGCACGGTAGCAATCAAACGGCGGTCGATGCGCAGCTCATTCAGGATATGCAGGATCGGCGGCACCAATAGTGGGATGAAAGCGATGTGGATCGGGATGAGGTTCTGTGAAAAGATGGCCATCACCAGGAGCGCAAAGACGATCAATGCTTTTGCGAGGTTTTCCCGTGTCGCCTCTCCTTCTTTATTGACGAGCTTCAAGACGCCCGCTACAAGCAATTCCGGAATACCCGTGCGCGAAATCGCCACCGCGAATCCGCCGAGCATGGCGTAGCTGAGTGCGATGGTCGCCCCCGCCCCTAAGCCGTCCGTATAGGCGGCGACCGTTTCTGTAAATGACAAGCTTCCTGCGAGCCCTCCCGCCAGTGCTCCGATCAGCAACGCGAACACCACGTTGACGCGGAGGAGGCTCAAGACAAGCATAATAATTACGGCAATCACTACTGCATTCATTTATCGATTCTCCTTTAGTCTGCTAAAGCGTTAAAGTACTTTATTAAATTAACAAATTCATAAAAGAATGTCAATAGCTCTGTCTGCATTGCCTTTCGCTGTAAAAAACTTCTGCACATTCCAACAAAAAACCCTTTGCTGGATAGCAAAGGGCTTCTACTATTAATAGGAACTGGCCGTACCAATATCAGTAGCAGTTTTTCTGCATTCTTCGAGTCTGCCGATATCGAAATTGCCGCCGCTGACGATGATGCCAGTGCGGGCCGAATCGAATGGCAGGTGGCGGTAAAGCACTGCGGCAACCGCCGCTGCTCCCGCCCCTTCGACAAGCATCTTTTCACGTTCGAGCATAAAAAGGATGGCCGAGGCGATTTCCTGTTCACTGACAGTGATCACGTCATCTACATATGCATTGATGATTTTGGTCGTCAGTTTTCCCGGCTCCTTCACTTTGATGCCTTCAGCCATGGTAGGCAGAAACGGCACCGCCGTATTGTTGGTGCCATGGAAAATCGAGGAAATAGCGGAAGCTGCCCTCGCCTGGACGCCGATGACCCGGATATCCGGCCGCATCAGCTTGGCGGCAATAGCCGTCCCCGCAAGCAGACCTCCACCACCCGCCGGCACCACAATCGTATCCAGGTCAGGGCATTGCTGCATCATCTCCATCGCAACAGTCGCCTGCCCTTCAATGATCTCCAAATCATCAAACGGATGGACAAACGCTGCACCCGTAGCCAATTGTTCCCTTTTCGCCGCCGCATATGCTTCGTCGAAGTTTTTCCCGGCAATTTTGACTTGGGCACCGTATTGCCGCGTAGCCATTACTTTCGTTTCCGGAGTGCCTTCAGGCATGAACACCGTCACCGGCACACCCTTCTCACGTCCTGCCAGCGCCACACCTTGCGCATGGTTGCCGGCAGAAGCGGCGATGATTCCCCGCGCGCATTCAATTTCCGTCATCTGGCTGATTTTATTGAACGCGCCGCGCACTTTGAACGAACCGGTTTTCTGCAAATTCTCCAGCTTCAATGAAACCTCGCTGCCTGTTATGGCATTCAGGGTGCTGGATTGCTTGCAAGGCGTCCGATGGACAATCGGCGCCAATCTCTCGAATGCATTAAATAAGCCTACTGTGCTGTACGAATTCCCAAGCAGATCATCTCCTCTAGTAATAGTAGAATATTATACGCCTTGCTTTGCTTCATACGCAGCAATATGCGATTCAAATTGGATTGTCAGCGCAATCTCGTCCCAGCCTTTGAGCAGCATCTCTTTCCAATAAGGATCAATCGTGAACGAATAGCGGCTGCCGTCCTCGCCCGCTACGGTCTGCGCCTCTAAATCGACTTCAAGCCGATAAGGTGCGCGCTTGCCTTTTTGAATCAGCTCGTCCACTTCAGCATGTGCCAAGCGGATTGGCAAGATGCCGTTTTTGACACAGTTATTATAGAAGATATCCGCGAAGCTCGGCGCGATGACGACGTTGAAACCATAATCTTGAATCGCCCATGGGGCATGCTCGCGGGAAGAGCCGCAGCCGAAGTTATCTTGTGCGACCAGAATTTCGGAGCCTTTGAAACGCGGATCATTAAGGACGAAGTCATCTGCTGGCGTGCCGTCCGGACGGAATCGCCAGTGGTAGAACAAATACTTGCCGAACCCGGTGCGTTCGATGCGCTTCAGGAACTCTTTTGAGATGATCTGGTCGGTGTCGACATTCTTACGTTCTAGTGGGGTCAAGACACTATTGATGTGATTGATAGGCTTCATTGCAAGCGGCCTCCTTTTCCATTGATGTTATGCACTCGGCACAGTTTCTTTCATATAATTCCGGACATCCGTGAGATGCCCTTCAATCGCAGCGGCCGCTGCCATCACCGGGCTGACGAGGTGGGTCATCGAACCCGCTCCTTGGCGCCCTTCAAAATTCCGGTTGGAAGTAGATGCACAGCGTTCTCCCGCAGGAACGGAATCCTCGTTCATCGCCAGGCACATGCTGCACCCTGTCTCACGCCATTCAAAACCGGCTGCCAGGAAAATTGCATCGAGGCCTTCCGCTTCCGCAGCGCGCTTCACTGTTTCCGATCCCGGAACGACAATCGCCGTAACCGACGGATGCACGGTACGCCCTTCCACAATGGCACTCGCTGCCCGTAAGTCGCCTAAGCGTGCATTTGTGCAGGAACCGATAAAGACATGTTGGATAGGGATTGACGACAATGCTGCACCTTCTTCAAGATGCATATAAGCCAGTGCCTGTTTCAGCGCGTCCTGGTCTTCCTGCTCTTCGTAATCAGCAGCATATGGCACATGCCCTGAAATTCCTGAACCCATCGAAGGATTGGTGCCCCAAGTGACGAAAGGCGAGATTTCATCGGCATGGATGGAAAGCGAGACATCATATAGCGCGCCTTCATCTGTCGCCAATTCCAGCCATTGCTCAGCTGCTTTTTCAAAAGCCTCATCTTGCGGCACATGGCGGCGCCCTCTCAAGTATTCGATCGTCGTGCCGTCCGGGCTGATCAACCCAGCTCGGGCTCCCGCTTCAATCGACATATTGCAGATTGTCATGCGCTCTTCCATCGACAGTTTGCGGATGGCGTCGCCCGTATACTCGACGATATGCCCCGTTCCCATATCGATGCCGAACTTCGCGATGATGGCCAAAATGACGTCTTTCGAAGAAACGCCAAAGCCCAATTCACCGTCAATGCGGATTTCCATCGTTTTAGGCTTTGATTGCCATAAAGTCTGTGTCGATAGCACATGTTCGACTTCACTTGTGCCAATGCCGAATGCCAACGCGCCGAACGCGCCATGCGTCGACGTGTGGCTGTCGCCGCAAACAATGGTCTTGCCTGGTTGGGTCAACCCGAGCTCTGGGCCAATGACATGGACGATGCCTTGGTCGGGATGGTTGATGCCCGCCAGCGGTACACCGAATTCATCGCAGTTTTGCTGCAAAGTTGCAATCTGCTTGCGCGAAATCGGATCGGTGATTTGATCGCGGTTGCGCGTCGGCACGTTGTGATCCATCGTCGCAAAGCATAGATCCGGCCTGCGCACTTTGCGGCCATTCAGCCGCAGCCCTTCAAACGCCTGCGGAGAAGTGACTTCATGTAATAGATGAAGATCGATATATAAAAGGTCCGGCTTTCCTGCCTCTTCGTAGACAATATGCTGTTCCCAAATCTTTTCAATAATCGTTTTTGCCATCGTGCGCCCGCTCCTTTACTTAAACGTAAGAATACATGATGTGTTCTGATACAAATTCCCGTTCCACTTCCTCGATGACTTTCGTCACAAAGACTTCAGTAGATACCGTCCGTTTGCCGGCTGTCGTCAGATCCCCTGTGCAATAGCCATCTTCCAACACGCCCATTACCGCCGCTTCAATTGATGAAGCTTCTGAATGCAGGCCGAATGAATGGCGCAGCATCATGGCGACCGACAAAATCGCAGCTGAAGGGTTTGCTTTATTCTGTCCTGCGATATCTGGAGCTGAGCCGTGTACCGGTTCGTATAAGCCGAAGCCGTCTGTACGGACACTGGCAGATGGCAGCATGCCAAGCGAACCCGTGATGACTGATGCTTCATCGCTTAAGATGTCCCCGAACATGTTCTCTGTTACGACCACATCGAAGCGGCGTGGATCGGTGATTAGTTTCATCGCAGCGGAATCGACCAGCATATGCTCGACTTCAACGTCGGGATAAGCCGCCTTCCGCTCTTCCACAACTTCACGCCATAATTTGCTCGTTTCAAGGACGTTCGCTTTATCGACTGATGTCACTTTGCCTCTCCGTCCGCGGGCGATTTCGAATGCCTGATCGACAATCCGCTCGATTTCCGGGCGCGTGTAAAGCAATGTATCAACAGCCGACTTTTCTGAGCGGCGCTTCGGTTCAGCGAAGTAAAGCCCACCTGTCAATTCTCGGACGATGACCATATCCACATCTTTCGCGACCTCTTCTTTCAATGGAGAAGATCCAAGCAATGCCGGCACCGCTTTAACGGGACGGATGTTGGCGAATAAATCGAAATGCTTGCGGATATTAAGCAAGCCTTTTTCCGGACGCAGATGGGCCGGATGTCCGTCCCATTTCACTCCGCCGACTGCACCCAAGAGAATCGCATCGCTCGCTTCGCATATAGCCACTGTTTCTTCCGGCAATGGGTTATTATGCGCGTCCACTGCACTTCCGCCAATCAATGCGTGCTTCAAGTGGAACGTATGGCCATAGCGCATCGCAATGGATTGCAGTACTTTCACCGCCGCCTCTGTAACTTCTGGTCCGATTCCGTCTCCTGGCAATACCGCTATTGTTTTCTCCATGAAAATTCCTCCTCTTTCAATCGTGTTGTGGGTCACCCTGCTGCGATACTGACTTTTTGCCCTGCCTTCACCAATTGGCGGTTCACTGCGTTCAAATACGCTTTCGCGGTCGCTTCCAGCACATCCTGTGCCACATCGCGCCCGGTTACTGTTTCACCGTTATACGTCATGTTGATGACTGCTTCTCCCAATGCATCGCGGCCTTTGCCAATCGATGTCACCCGGTAATCCAAAATGTGGACTTCGCCTGCCACAAGCCGCTCCAAGCTATTGAATATCGCTTCCACAGAACCGGCGCCTGTAGCCGAATCCCGGATCAGTTCGCCATCCGGCTTATACGCGGATGCAGTAGCGGTCGGAATATTTGCTGTACCGTAATGCACCTGCACACTTTCCAATTCATAGACCGGCACTTCTTTATCATTTATTTGCTGGTCGGTCAGCAAGACGAACAAATCGTCTTCGACAATCTCTTTTTTGCTGTCGGCCAGTTTCTTGAATTCCACAAATGCTTGGTTCAATTTTTCATCGCTCAATTCAAAGCCCATCTTGATAGCGCGGTCTTTGAAAGCGTGTCTACCGGAATGTTTGCCAAGCACCAATTGAGTCGATGCATCGCCAATCAATTCCGGCGTAATAATCTCATAGGTCAATGGGTTTTTCAGCATGCCGTCCTGATGGATGCCGGATTCATGCGCAAAGGCATTTTTTCCGACAACCGCTTTATTAGGCTGAATCAAGCTGCCGGTCAACTGACTGACCAATTGGCTTGTGCGCTTGATTTCCTTCAATTGGATGCCTGTCTCGATGCCGTAGATCTGTTTTCGGATGTGAAGAGCAACTGCAATTTCTTCCAATGCCACATTCCCTGCACGTTCACCGATGCCGTTAATCGTTCCCTCCACTTGAGTGGCACCATTTTCGATAGCCGCCAGCGTATTCGCTGTCGCCATACCTAAGTCATTATGGCAATGCGCCGATAATTTGACCTTTTCGATGCCGATGACATTTTCCGACACGTACTTGAACAGCGCGCCGTATTCAGCTGGCGTTGCATATCCGACCGTGTCTGGCAGGTTGATCGTTGTCGCTCCTGCTTCGATGACCTTACGGATGATGCGGACCAAAAATTCCGGATCGGACCTTGACGCATCTTCCGCCGACCATTGGACCAGCGGGAAAAACTTTTTCGCGTATTTTACAGATGCGACAGCCGTTTCCATGACCTGTTCCGGCGTCTTCATCAGTTTATATTCCATATGAATCGGAGAAGTCGCCAGGAAAATATGGACATGGGGCTGTTCGCTGCCTTTCAGCGCTTCCCAAGCGGTTGAAATATCGCTTTCAACCGAACGCGCCAGCCCTGTGATGATGGAATTTTTCACTGTGCCCGCAATGCGCTGCACGGCGTCGAAATCCCCCGGAGAGGCGGCCGGGAACCCTGACTCAATGATCGTCGCGCCAAAACGTTCAAGCTGGCGGGCAATCTCGATTTTCTCAGCGGTATTCAAGTTGATGCCTGCCGATTGTTCACCGTCTCTCAGCGTCGTATCAAAGATGTCAATTTTGCGCACTGGCAACCACCTCTTTTTTCTTTGTTTTTTTCCCTTCATTCACAAATGGCATCATGGCGCGCAATTCGCGTCCAACTTTTTCAATTTGGTGATTTTCTTCCGATTTTTCAATCGCTGTGAATTCCGGACGGTTTAATTGGTTCTCAAGCAGCCAGCCTTTGGCGAACTTCCCAGTCTGGATATCCGTTAATACATCTTTCATGCGAGCTTTTGTATCTGCATCGACGATACGTGGGCCGGATACGAAGTCTCCCCATTGCGCTGTATCGGAAATGGAATAGCGCATACCCGATAATCCGCCTTCATACATCAAGTCGACAATCAGCTTTAATTCATGCATGCATTCGAAGTACGCCACTTCCGGCTGATATCCGGCTTCCACTAATGTTTCAAAACCGGCTTTTACCAGCGACGTCACGCCGCCGCACAACACTGCCTGCTCTCCGAACAGATCCGTTTCCGTCTCTTCCTTGAATGTTGTCTCAAGCACACCAGCACGCGTTGCGCCGATGCCTTTCGCGTAAGCCAACGCCGTTTCCTGCGCTTGCCCCGATACATCTTGATGGATCGCGATCAAAGCGGGAACTCCGGCTCCTGATTCGTATGTGCGGCGCACAAGATGGCCGGGCCCTTTTGGCGCTACCAGGAACACATCCACGTCTTTCGGAGCAACAATCTGGTTGAAATGAACATTAAAGCCATGGGCGAAAACCAATGATTTCCCAGCTTTTAATGCCGGTTTGATTTCGTCGTTATAAACTTGTGTTTGGCGCTCATCCGGCACCAATACCATGATGACATCCGCCGCTTCCGCCGCTTCTGCTACAGTTGCAACTTTCATGCCATCCTGCTGCGCTTGTTCGAATGATTTTCCGGGCCTTACTCCAACAACAACTTCAAATCCGGAATCCTTTAAGTTCTGTGCATGTGCATGTCCCTGTGAACCGTATCCGATCACCGCTATTGTCCGTCCTTTTAATACCTGTTCGTTTACATCTTGGTTATAATACATTTTCGCCATTTTAAAATTCCTCCTCGGTTTTTGTTTTATAGAATTGATAATTGAGCTGTAGGCGTTTTTTGGGTTTCTCTAACAAAAGCGGAAACGCCTGTCCGCGTAACTTCTTTAATGCCATAAGGCCGCATCAGATCGATGAAAGCCTCGATTTTCTCCGGGTCGCCCGCCACTTGGAAAGTGGTGACGTTTTTGCTCATATCCACGACCGTCGCCCGGAAAGGTTCAACAATTGCGTAAAGCTCGTTTCTGACAGCTGGCGGAGAAACCACTTTGACGATTGCCAGCTCCCTCATGACCATCGCCTTGTCGGTGATGTCGTTGACCTTGATTACATCGATCTGTTTTTGGAGCTGCTTCAGCAATTGCTCCAGCTTGCCGGCATCCTCGACATTGACAACAAATGTCATTTTCGACATTCCCGGCTGCTCGGTGTGGCCCACCGAAATGCTTTCAATATTAAATTGCCGTTTCATCAATAAACCGGTTACGCGGTTTAGAACGCCGCTTTGGTTGATTACTGTCGTGGTTATGACCCGTTTCATTCGTTCTTCACCCCGATCATTTCATTAAGCCCCTTGCCTGGTGCTACCATCGGATAAACATTTTCCATCTGCACGGTCCGGCAATCGATCAAACAAGGTTCATCAGACTCAAATGCCTCTTTGAAAACCGCTTCAGCCTGTTCCATCGTTTCCACTTTATATCCCGCGATATCATATGCTTCGGCCATCTTCACAAAGTCAGGCTGCACATGGATCAGCGACTGGGAATAGCGTTCCTCATAGAATGTTTCCTGCCACTGCCTGACCATTCCAAGGCTCCGGTTATTCAAAATAACGACTTTTACCGGAAGCCGCAGTTCCTGCAGCAGCGACAGTTCCTGTAACGTCATCTGGAAGCCGGCGTCTCCGACAATCGAGATCACTTTTTCATCAGGCCGTGCGAGCTGTGCCCCGATTGCTGCGGGAAAGCCGAAGCCCATCGTTCCTAATCCTCCTGAAGTCACCCAATTATGAGGATGATTGAATTTATAATATTGCGCTGCCCACATTTGATGCTGCCCTACGTCGGTGGTGACGATCGCATCTCCACCAGTCAACCGGTGAATCAATTCAACAGCTTGCTGGGGAAGGATGCCCCGCTCCTTATCCGCTTTATACTGCAATGGATATTCGGCTTTGTTTGACGCTAGGCTGGTCAGCCAATCAGCTGTATCAGGTGACTCGAAATCTTGGTTCAATAACGCCTTGAGCGCTTCTCTTGCATCCGCAACAATCGGAATAGCTGTCGGAACATTTTTGCCGATTTCAGCAGGATCGATATCAATATGGATCACTTTTGCATTCGGCGCAAAATGGGCCAGATTGCCGGTCAGCCGATCATCAAAGCGGGCTCCGATATTCACCAGCACATCACATTCGCAAATCGCCATATTCGCCGTATACGTTCCATGCATGCCAGCCATTCCAAGGAACAAGTTATGGCTGCCATCAATGGTCCCAAGACCGAGCAAAGTGTTCGTGATCGGCACATCATGCCGTTCTGCAAACTCTCGAAGTTCAGCTGTGCCCTTTGCAGCAAGGACTCCAGCTCCTGCCAGGATAAGCGGCTTTTTCGAGTTGCTTATCGCCAATGCCGCTTTTTGAATCTGCAAGTAATTCGGCTGTGTAGTCGGCTGGTAACCCGGGAGATTAACTTCTTCATCTTTATAGTTCATCAGCAAATCATTCGAGATGTTTTTCGGTATATCCACCACCACGGGTCCTGGCCGGCCAGTTGAAGCTATATAGAATGCTTCTTTAATGATCCGCGGAAAATCTTCAACGCTCTTCACTTGATAATTGTGTTTCGTAATCGGCTGCGTGATGCCGATGATGTCAGCTTCCTGAAAAGCATCCGTCCCAATGACCGTGGTGGCAACCTGTCCGGTGAAGACCACCAGCGGCAGTGAATCAAGCATGGCGTCCGCGATTCCAGTTACGAGGTTTGTCGCTCCCGGCCCAGAGGTCGCTAGGACCACTCCGGGTTTTCCTGACACCCTTGCATATCCTTCAGCGGCGTGAATGGCTCCTTGTTCATGGCGAGCGAGCACATGCCGGATCGGGTTTCTGTGCAATGCATCATAGATTGGCAACACGGCCCCTCCTGGATATCCGAAGATAACTTCGACACCCTGCTCTTTCAACGATTGAATCAGGATATCTGCCCCACTGCCTTGTAGCTTCTGTTCAGCTGCTTCTCTTACTTCCATATTTACTCCCAATCTGTCCGCCTCCTTCTGGATTATGTCTTCTGTGAAAATAAAAAAAGCTTTTTCACCCTATCCAAAGAAACATGTTCTTTGTATAGGGATGAAAAAACTTCATGGTACCACCCTAGTTCGCTGCACAACTGCAGCCTCATGGATAAGCTTGGCTTATCCGTTGATAACGATGCCCACTACTAAGCTGGCCACCGGGAATACCTATTGGGCCGAAGCCGTTCAGCACTCCACTCAGAGGGGATGTCGTAAATGGTAGTATTGCCGGCTTCCACCAGTACCGGCTCTCTGTGAATACATGTTCCATTTACTTTAACCTCGTCATTGAATTGTTTTATAGATGCTAATCACACTGCATTTAACTGGTCAGCGTATACTTTAACTCCGTCTTCCTGCACAAGCTGCCTGAATGAACAAAGCAGATCGTTTGTAACTGGACCCGGTACACCGTCTCCAATTACTCGTCCGTCTACTTTCACTACTGCGATGACTTCTGCCGCTGTTCCAGTAAGGAATACTTCGTCAGCTACATAAACGTCATGTCTAGTGAAAACAGCTTCTTGCATGTCATACCCTTTCTCTTGCGCCACTTCCATGATGGCATTTCGCGTTATGCCTTCCAAGGCGCCTACATAGCCTGGAGGCGTCAGCAATTTGTTCTTGCGGACGATGAAGATGTTATCAGCGGAACCTTCTGCCACATACCCTTGATCGTTCAGCATGAGGGCTTCCGGTACACCCGCCAGGTTAGCTTCTATTTTAACCAAGATATTATTCATGTAATTGAGTGACTTCACTTTCGGGCTTAAAACGTCCGACCGGCTGCGTCGCGTAGCCACGGATACTATTTCAATTCCTGTCTCATATAACGCTTTAGGGAACAGGGATAAAGCTTCGGCAATGACAATCACGCTCGGCCGGGGACAGCTTAAAGGATCCAGTCCTAAATTCCCGGCTCCTCTGGAAACGACCAGCCGAATATAGGCATCTCTTAATTCGTTGCGTCGCAAAGTTTCTGTCACGATATTTGTCAACTCTTCAAAAGTATGAGGAATTTCGAGCATAACCGACTTAGCTGAATCGTAAAGACGTTCTAAATGTTCCTCTAATCGAAATACGTTTCCGTTGTATGATCGAATGCCTTCGAATACACCGTCTCCGTATAAAAATCCATGATCGTAAACCGAAACTTTAGCATCTTCTTTTTTTACAAACTCACCATTCAAATAAATCATCTGTTCGCCCATTCCGCCCACTTCTTTCTTCAAAAAATTTAATTGATTGTTTGCTGTATTTGCTTTCTTTTAGTAAATTGTTGTTATCATATCGCCTATTCTGGCGGGTGTCAATCAAGTTCTTGATAGTTTTTAGTTTATTTTGAATATTAATATTAAATGTATCCGTTTTCATTGTTGTCGTACCAAGGGTTCCCGGGTTTTAAAAAAACATCAAAAAAATTTTGAATGCAATATATTACATACCCCATATAATGAAAAATGTAGGCAGAAAATCTGCCCATAAAAAAATCCCCTGCTCATTTTAATGAGCAGGGGATTACGCTTAGCAAAAATTATTTAGTGATAGTTGCAACTACGCCAGCGCCTACAGTACGTCCACCCTCACGGATAGAGAACTTAGTTCCTTCTTCAAGTGCGATAGGAGAGATTAGAGAAACGATCATTTCGATGTTGTCTCCAGGCATAACCATTTCAACGCCTTCAGGAAGGTTACAAACGCCAGTTACGTCAGTTG
Source organism: Planococcus sp. (in: firmicutes) (assembly GCA_035468565.1). Taxonomy (GTDB): domain Bacteria; phylum Bacillota; class Bacilli; order Bacillales_A; family Planococcaceae; genus Planococcus. The sequence goes on along the minus strand of DATISS010000027.1, from coordinate 134 downwards.
TACGGAAGTAGAACTGTGGGCGGTAGTTTGTGAAGAATGGCGTGTGACGGCCACCCTCTTCTTTTGAAAGAACATAAACTTCTGCTTTGAACTCAGTGTGTGGAGTGATTGTGCCTGGTTTAGCCAATACTTGT
>DATISS010000026.1:0-10795 GCA_035468565.1 Planococcus sp. (in: firmicutes) | reverse complement strand
TTAAGTGTAAGTCATTTTAGTACTATTAAAAAGTCTTTTTGGTAAATCTATACTAATAAAGGGTCTAAATACTCACCTTCTATGCAATCTATTTGATTTTTCGCCATTACCCCAGTACTTTTGTACAGTCTTGATTTATTCTATTAAGAAACCCCTTGCGGATAACAGCAAGGGGTTCCTCAGTATTATTGCGCTTTTATTGCACTGTATAACGCAGCTGCAAATTCAGCACGGTCAGCGTTATATTCCCCGTTGAAATTAGAAGTCTGGAAAACAGTCGTTTCATCAATCGCTTTCAACGTAAGGATCGATTTGTAAGCAAATGTTGAAGGTGTGACGTCCATGTATTTTAAAGCGGCTGCCTGGACTTGAGTTTCTTGTGAATTCGATAATTTGAAGGCTCGCTCCAAAATAATCGCCAATTGAGTTTTGGATAAATGTGCGTACATTCCAAATGCACCGTTATTGAACCCTGAAAGGATGCCTGCTTCGTTCATTGCTGCAATGTCTTTTGCGAATGCATGTCCTGGAGCAACGTCACGGAACGCCACTGGCTTTTCAGCCGTGAGTTTCAGGACTTTGTTCACCATTGTAGCTGCCTGTCCGCGTGTTACATCCGTATCCGGGCGAAAATCTTGGCGCTCATATCCGTTTATGACACCCGCTATATTTAATGATTTGATCGCAATGTAAGCCGGGTGAGTCGTTTGCACATCGACAAAGTTTCCATCCGTTACCGGCGGCAATGCCACCGGTTTCGCTGCAACCACAGGAATAGCCGTTTGAACGCCGCTAACGCGTTTCGCCCCTGCGTATTTAGGGCCCCAATACGGGTTCGTGTTAAAATTTGAAATGTTCACTCCGCCGCTTTCAGCAGAGATGACGTCGCCGTTCCCCAGATAAATGCCGGTATGTGAAATTCCGGGCTTGTATGTATCGGCGAAAAACACTAAATCCCCTTTTTGGAGATCTGATTTTGAAACAGCTGTTCCAACTTTAAATTGATCGGCAGATGTTCTTGGCAAGGAAACCCCAAAATTCTTATAAACATGGAGGATATATCCTGAACAATCGAATCCTGCAGTTGTAGTTCCGCCAAATTTATAAGGTGTTCCTTTGAATTTCAAAGCGTAATCTGCAATTTCTTGTGGTGTTGCTCCACTGGCATGGGCTTCTGTTGTCATTAACGGACTGGCTGTCATCAGTAATACAGCAATCATCAATAAGATTATGCGATTCTTCAATTTGTCACCCCATAATTAGTTTTTTGGATTCTATGCTGATCGAACATTGTATTAATGGAATTATTTTCTTATTCTTTTTTTAATTTTACCAGACTTATGCTATTTTATTATTACAATAACATTACAAATGTGTAGATTTTCCTCTTTATAGGTTTATTATCCATTTAATAGGGAAAGAAAAAAGATTGCATCCTAAACACAGGATGCAATCTTTTTTGGTTTACTTGAATAATACTGGGCTTTCGGCCCGGGCCAGGAAGACTGCAAATGCATATCGGTTCATAAAATTAGATGGCCCATATGCGGTAGCGCTTACACCTGACGTTATTTCCTGCTGCGTGATGGCATGGATTGCTTCATAAGCAGCCATTTTCGTGCTTACATCCTTAAATGCCATCGGTTCGGAAGCATCGTAAGCAAAGTCGTAGGCATTGTAAAGCAACATAGCCATCTCTGCACGTGTAACAGATTGATAAGGTTTAAAGCTGCCATTGGAGAATCCGGAAACTACACCCTGCTCATATGCGCTCTGGATATATCCGGAAGCGCTGTTCGATGGACCGACATCGCTGAACTTCGTACCCCGCTGCGTGCCGTCCCATCCTTGGGCGCGGCCTAACAGAATCAACGCTTCTCCTCGTGTGATATTCTTGTACGGCTGAAATCTGCCATCGCGATAGCCGCTCATCATATTATTGCTGAATAGATAGCTGATGTGCGGGGCAAACCAATTGGCTGTGGTGACATCCGGGAAATCAGGCAGACTCACATTGACCGCTATAGAATCTGATTTTTTCACGCCTTTTGCATCTGTATAATTAAATGTAAAGGCATGCATTCCTTTTGTCCGGTACGCCACCCATTTTCCATCCTCAACCTGATTTAATGCCGTATCGCCAGCATGGAGCGACCAATCGGTTGCCAAGGTTTTGTTTTTCAGGATCATCTGGATGCGCCCTTTTGATACTGTCGCTTCGATGAACGGCACAGTGGTAACCGCTTTCGTGTACTGGGCCAGACCGAAACCAAAAGATTCATCCCGCCCCGCTTTACCGAGATCCTTTGCAGTTGATTGCAGGATTTCACGGAGTTTCACATTCGACATGCTCGGATGCTGTTCTTTATAGAGAGCAAGTACCCCAGCTACATGAGGCGCTGCCATTGAAGTGCCAGTCAACGTCGCGTAACCGTTCCTTTCCTCATCCCAAATGTCCAGTTCTATCGGGAACGAACTAAACACATCTTTACCCGGCGCGGAGATTTCAAGTGCAGGGCCAACCGATGAACTCGGTTCTCTTGATAAATCATTTTTCAAGGCGCCCACGGCAATGACCGAAGAAAATTTGCCTGGATAAGTTATTGTATCCGTGCCAGCCTCTCCGCCCTCGTTGCCTGCAGCCGATACGATAACCATTCCTTGTTTATAAGCTTCCTGAAGCATCAGCTCAAGCGGCCGGTCATAAACCGATATTGATATACTTAAATTCAAAATTTGAATATTATTCTGAATCGCCCATTTAACCCCTTCGGTCACTTGAGCTGTCGTGCCAACGCCTTCACTGTCCATTGATTTGATTGCATACAGCTCGACATTGGGAGCCATGCCCACAATTCCGGTGCCATCTTTCTTGCCGGCAATAATACCCGCTACATGCGTTCCATGGCCGAAATTATCATCGTATGGAACTCCCGCTGAACATTTCTCAGCTGTGCAAGTTCCGCCTTTTACTGCAAGATCCGGATGCTCGGTGTCGATCCCTGTATCAAGAACCGCAACACGAACTCCTTTCCCTGTATACGGGGCAGCTTGCAATGGTGCGCTTTTTGTCAGCGAGAATGTTGGAGATGCCACATCAGCGGCAATTTCATATTCCTGGTTCGGGTATATTCGTGCCGAAGCGAATTGTTCCCTTATAGCCGTTTTTTCTGAATCACTCAATTCTATTTCCATGAGCGGTATTTCTTCAAAATCTGTGATGACCGATCCATATTTTCCTATAATCTGTTCTAATTCCTCTTCTGATGCATAAAGCATGTATGTATCTTCGCTATCAGCAAAAATATGGACAGGCATCATCATCAAGATGACTAAAAACAAAACGCTGGCGAAGCTTTTCATGAAATAGACCCCTCTTTTCAAAAATATTTTCTCTACTGTTAATTAAACTACTTTCAAAGCTTTTATAATAGTTAGTATTTACCCATATTACAACCAAATTATTTCATTTTTGTAAATAAAAAAACCTGCCAAAAAATCTGGCAGGTTTTAATGAATTAATGTAATTTTTTGCTTGGAGAAGCACCGAGTTTACTGTAATAAGGCAAGACATCACTGCGCTTTTCATAATGATAGAAATAATCGAGTGTTGCCAGCACCAAATGTTTCGCCATTTTTTGGCGCTCTGCTTCTTGTTTAATAAACTGGATGTCTTTCGAATTATCGATAAAGCCCATTTCAATCAAAGCTGCCGGTACTGTGTTTTCACGCAATACTGCAAAGTTGCCGTATCCGAACGGGTTGACGCCGCGGTTAGTCAAATCCCACGCCGACTGCATGCGGGCCTGCAAGTAGATCGCAAGAGCGCGTGACTGAGCGACGTGCGGGTTTGTTGCTGCCGTTTTTGCGTAATAGAATGTTTCTTGGCCGTTTGCAGCTGTGTTGAAAGCATTTGTATGGAGGCTGACGAAAATGTCGCCGCCGTTGCGTGAAGCATATCTTGCACGGTCAGATAATTCCATGAAAACATCTGTCGAGCGGGTCAGTTTTACATTCACAGGAATTTGGTCGTAATATTTTTTCATGTAGTTGCCGATGTTCAAGACCACGTTCTTCTCTTGGAAACCATAACCACTTGCACCGGGATCAGTGCCCCCGTGTCCTGGATCAATGATGACTGTCAGATCGCTTGCAGCGACCGGAATCACCGAGCTTGGCTTTGTCGAAGCCAGAAGGCTTGTTGCGACATAGCCGGTAAGGCCATTTACACGGACATGTGACCATCCGTTTGCAGATCCGGCAACCGCAACTGCTGAACCATGCGGCAATCTTGCGAGAACCGTTCCGCTTGTGCTTGGTGCTGAACGAAGGTTCAGAACATCTGATGGTGTATTTACGTACATCGTTTTGCTGAAGGATACATCTCCCGTTTGAATACGGAATTTTTCGTTCAGGCTTCTTGCCAGGAATACTGCAAAGTCAGCGCGGATAATCGTTGATGTTGAACCGAATGTTCCGTCTGCTAAGCCTTGGGCAATTCCTTTCTTCATCAAAACAGAAGCTGAAGATGAAGCGCTTGTGCCGCCGAAATTGAAAGCTTTGTTGATCAAGACAGCCATTTCGCCGCGCGTCAATACTTTATAAGGACGGAATGTGTTGTCTGGATAACCATTTATGATGCCTTTGTTGACCATTTCCGTAATATAGCCGGAAGCAAAGTTGCCAGAAGAGACATCATTGAATTTTGTAGCGCGTTGTGTTCCGTCTAATTTAAGGGAACGGCCGAGCATTGCTGCCGCTTGGGCGCGCGTCACTTGTTGCGATGGAACAAAATGAGTCGAAGATATACCATTGACATAACCTAAATTCACTAAATAATCGATTTCTGCGTAGGCACGGTGACTTGTTCCTATATCTTTAAAGTTAGTACTTGCATTCACATGGCTTTGAGGGACTAAAACAGAAGCAACTAATGCAAAACATAACATCATTATCCATTTTTTCAATTCCTATTTCCTCCTAATGTTTTTCTCTTCCCATACTTTAACCCATAATTTTCTTAAATTCTATGTATCTTTTGAATTATTTCGATAATTCTAATCACTTTTTTTGTATTATAAACTAGGTAAAAAGAATTAAAGACCTGCCCAAGAATCGGGCAGGTCTTAGCTATTTAATAATTTTTTTACAATGGTAAGTATGGAAAAACCTAGGAGGAATAAGTCTTAATTTGCAGCGTTCGCATCAACAATGCGGCCTTCGATTTCAGCACTTACTTGCCCGATGCGCTCTAATTCTGCTTGTAAGTTTTCCCAATCTGAAATGCCTAAGTCAGTAACACGGCCTTCTGCGTATGCTTTTTCAAACATAGCGTAGCCATCTCCGCCTTTAGCAGTGAAGACGTTTGTTGCAACAGTGTACGTTGTAGCATCCTGGATTTCAGTGAATGAACCATCCGCGTTTTCAGTTTCGATTGAAACAACGCGATCACCTAGAGCTTTTGAAGAATCAAATTGAACTTTCGCTCCAGCAACATGCAGGAATCCGCCATTTTCTCTCGGATATTGCCCTACGCTCACTTCAAACGCCGCTTTAAGGTCTGCTCCTGTAATATCCATCGTCGCTAATGTGTTGCCGAAAGGAAGAACTGTGATGATTTCTCCAACGGTGATTGGCCCCTGATCGATTCCAGCACGAATTCCGCCGCCGTTCTGGAATGCCATTACAACATTTTCATCAAACTCTTTTGCTTTAGCAAGCATACCGTCCGTGATGATGTTGCCAAGAGCTGTTTCGTTTTTGCGTACGCTTGGAGCGTTCAAATCATCTCCACTACGCGGTGATGTCAAAGCTTCTAGCGCTGTAGCAGTTGTTTCCTGCTCAGAGATTTCCTTAACTTTTTCTTTGAATGGCGCCAAAACTTTCACAGCTTCTGCATCTTCTGCATGGGTATTGATGTCGATCAATTCACCAGCTGAAGCGAAGACTACGCCCTCACCATCGAACAGCACATCCAAAGTTCCCAAGTTTGCTCCATATTGGCCGGCTTGCACGATGACAGTCGGTGTTCCATCTTCATCCACAACGAACGGCTCTTCCAATTCCGTATGCGTATGCCCTCCGACGATAATGTCGATTCCTTCCACACCTTCAGCAAGCATCAAGTCGTTATCCACTGCTGGATTGTCGTCAAAACCGATATGCGTCAAAGCGATAACTTTGTCTACGCCCATCGCTTCAAATTCATCGACCATTATTTGAGCATCATCCAAATAATCTTCTGAGAATGAAATTAATTCCGGGCTGGAGATATCTTCTGTTTCTTCAGTTGTCAAACCGAAAATCCCGACTTTCTCTCCATTCACTTCTTTAACAATCCCGGTATAGATGTTGCTGTCTTCAGGTGTATGCGAAATTTTCGTTTGGAATAGGCCATTGAACAACGGATCTCCTGAGAAATCAACGTTTGCAGAAACAAATGGGAATTCTGCCGCCGCTACAAATTCCTGCAGCGCTTTATGTCCTTCTTCTGAAGTGCCAAGGTCAAATTCGTGGTTGCCGAAAGTCATTGCATCAAAATCCATCAAGTTCATAAGCGCGACATCCGCTTCTCCTTGGAATTCGTTGAAATAAAGAGTTCCCGAGAACACATCCCCTGCGTGAAGCAATAAAGCATCCGGGTTTTCAGCACGGTGTTCTTTGACTGCTGTTACTTGTTTAGCCGCATTGTCCAAACTGGCGTGTGTATCGTTCAAATGCATCAAGGACAATGAATAAACGCCGTCCATCATTTTAATAGCTGTGCGCTCAAGGAATAAGGCAGCTTCACCGCGCGTTACTGCTTGGTTAGCACCGAATTGAGTCGCTGTTTTACCGAATGCGATTTCATTGTCGACTAATGCATCTACGTATTTTGCAAAACGTTCGTTTACGTCTGTGAACTTCGTTTCTTTCACTGAATCATCAATGTCAAAATTTCCTGCTTCTGCAAGAATTTTAGCTGTCTCGTTGCGCGTAAGAATATCGTTTGCCCCGAAGCGAGTCTTTGTTTTGCCATCGATAAAGCCGTCTTGTTTCAAAGCATTTACTGCCCATTTAGCACTTTTCGGTACATCTGTGAATCCAGATTCATCATACTCGCCAGCAGGGTCATATCCTAAAGCTTTAGCAATCATAACCGCTGCATCTTGCCGTTTTACCGAATGATTCGTGCCGTAAGACGTTTCCGTTTCACCTTTAATGATTTCTAAATCAAATAAAAACTGTACTGCATCTTTGTAGCGATCCGGAACATCAGTGAATTTCATCTCTTCCGCTGAAGCGGGCGAAACTGCTGTTGCTACCGCCGCGATTACAACTGCAGACGCAACAAACTTTTTGTTCTTCAAGACATTAACCATGTGTTTTTTCCTCCTTGGGGAATAGGCAAATTTTACTACCACCCTATTTTACCAAATTTCCGATTGTCGAACTACTCAGTTTACTAAATATTTACAGGATTCACCGATAAAATTAACAATTCGATTTTCAAAAACCCTTATTCATGGGAAATCCACCCAGTTTTTTAATAATAAATTTACGTAAAAAAAACACATTTGCACGCGGCAAATGTGTTTTCTGCGTTTATTCGTCCCTGCTGTGCTCGCCCCAACAATCCGTACCTTTCAGGCCGGGGATGTTCTTCGCGAAGAATTCAGGATTCTTGCCTTCTTTGCGCTGTGCGGTATAGTCGCCCAGCACTTTGAAAGCGATTTTGCCGAGTGCTGCGATGACGACGAGGTTGATCACGGCCATAATGCCCATGAACAGATCCGCCATGTTCCACACAAGTGAAACTTTCGCGAGCGCTCCGAACATGACCATTGCCAACACGCCGATGCGGTAAGCTGTCAGCCACGCGCTATGCGCATTGATGAATTCGATGTTCGTTTCGCCGTAATAATAATTGCCGACAATCGAGCTGAAGGCAAAAAACAAGATGGCGAATGCCAGGAAATACGGAGCCCAGGCACCGACGTGGACGCCGAGTGACGCTTGCGTCAACAGGATGCCTTCCTGTTCGCCTGTTTTGTAGACGCCAGCCAGGATAATGATGAATGCTGTCGCAGAACAGATGATCATCGTATCGAAAAAGACGCCAAGGCTTTGCACGAGCCCCTGCTTTGCCGGATGGGATACGTTGGCCGAAGCGGCAGCGTTCGGTACCGAACCCATACCTGCTTCATTGGAGAATAGGCCGCGGCGTACGCCTTGCATGATGGCTGCGCCGATTGCGCCCCCTGCTGCTTCTTCTAAGCCGAACGCACTTTTGATGATCACTGAGAAAACAGCCGGGATTTCCGTGAAATTGGTGATGACCACCCATAAAGCCACTAATATGTATAGGACCGCCATAACCGGAACCAACACTTGTGTGACTTTGGCAATGCGTTGGACGCCGCCGAAGATAATCAGCGCAGTCAGTACCACCAACGCCAAGCCAACTGCCCATTCCGGAATATTGAAGACATCGCCGAATGATTGGGCGATCGTATTCGACTGCACCGAGTTGAAGATAAAGCCGAAAACGATCGTCAACAAGATTGCGAAGACCACTCCCAGTTTTCTTCTGCCAAGCGCTTTTTGCATATAATAGGCCGGGCCGCCTCGGAATTGATCGCCGTCCCGCACTTTATATACCTGGGCAAGCGTGCTTTCAATGAATGCTGTCGCCATACCGATCAACGCAACCATCCACATCCAGAACACAGCGCCCGGACCGCCGATGGCAATTGCCAGCGCCACTCCGGTAATGTTGCCTGTCCCGACGCGTGAAGCTGTCGAAATGGTGAATGCCTGGAACGCCGAAACGCCCGCTTCGCCGTCTTTCTTCTCAGAAATGACGCGGAACATTTCGCCAAATAGCCGAACCTGCACGAAATTCGTGCGCACAGTAAAATAAACCCCGAGTCCAAGGAGCAAGCCAATCAAAATATAAGTCCATAACAAATTATTGCCTTCGTCGACAAGCCATGTCAACGCGTCTAAAATTGCGTCCATAAAATAACTCCCTTGTAATAACTAGTTTGTTCTTCATTACCCTAAAAGATTTTCAAAAAACCTGAACTGCCGAAGTAATGGCAGTTCTATTCCTTAGCTTCTTCTAAGCGTTTCGGCCAGTACGCGCGCGCCGATATCGAGCGCGTCGTGATTGAAAGCCATGTCCGGATGATGCAATCCAGGGGCGAGATCCGCTCCGATGCCGAGCATCGCCGCTTTCAATTCCGGCTTTTTGATCGTGTAAAAATGAAAATCATCAGCGCCCGTCGTGTCGAGCGGCGGCGCCGTATGGGAGTCACCGATGACCGAGCGGATGGCGGCGTCCGCGATATTCTTCGCTTCTTCCGACACTTCCGCAGCCGGCGTATAATCATCCCATTGCCAATCGATATCGATATCGTAAAGCCGGGAAATCGATCGGAGGCCTTCGTCGATGCGGCTTCTCAATTCATCCATGACGCGATTTTTTTGTGCGCGGACGTCAAGCGCGAACGCCGCGCTTCCCGGAATGATGTTCAGCGAGTCGCCTCCCGCTTGGATATTTGTCAGCTTTGCCGAATACGACTCGAACGGGGAGAAATAAATCGACTTGATGAATTGGTGGATCGTGGCAATCACATCAATTGCGTTTTTGCCTTGATGCGGGCGCGCGCCATGCGCGTCAACGCCGGTGATCTTTCCTTTCAGAAAAATGCCCGAACCGTGGTGGATTGCAGGCGCCACTTGGCCGTACGGCAATTCCTCGATTGGCCGCAAGTGGACGCCGTACAAATGAGTCGCGTCTTCCAGCGCGCCGCGTTCAATCATAGCCAACGAACCGTTGCCTTTTTCTTCCGCCGGCTGGAAAATGAAGCGGATACGCTTCGTCAGGGTTTCATCTTTCAAGTACAGGAGCGCGCCTAAAACCATGGCCATATTGGCGTCATGGCCGCATGAATGATTGGCTTGGACCTTTCCGCCCACTTCCTGCCAAAGCGCGTCGATGTCAGCGCGCACCGCCACAACTCGCTCGCCTTCACCGATTTCTGCAAACAATCCCGTAACGCCATCAAATGTTCGGTGCGGGATGCCAAGATCCGCCATGATCGACGCAAGCTTGTCAGTCGTTCCGGTTTCTTGCCAGCTCACTTCCGGATGGGCATGGAAATAGCTGAACCATTCGTTGATTTTTGTTTCAATGGCCATGGAGCTTTCTGCCCCCTTCCACCGTGCAGGACATGATGGTCAGCTTATGCAGCTGCTTTTCATCTACTTCGATTCCAAGCCCTGGCTTGTCCGACAGCAAGACGTAAGGCAATTGGTAATCCAAATCGCCGATCTCTTCGGAAAACAAAAGCGGGCCCGTCAGTTCCGCTGTTTGGATATTGCGGCGCGACATGACGGCGTGGTAGCCTGCCGCCGAGCCGACCGATGATTCCACCATGGAACCGATCTGGGCGATGATGCCCGCGCCTTCCGCTGCTTTCGCCATTTGCACAGCCGGGAAGATGCCGCCTGATTTCATCAGCTTGATATTGATGTAATCCGCCGCTTCCAGCCGGATGATTTCCAGTACGTCTTCCATTGTCTGGACCGTCTCATCCGCCATGATCGGCGTCGCTGTTTTCCTGCGGACGTCGGCCAGGCCGCGGATATCGCCCATGCGGATCGGCTGTTCAATCCATGTGAGCCCGGCGTCTTCGAGTTTATTGATCACTTGAATCGCGTGCCCGACTGTTTTCCAGCCTTGGTTGACATCGATGCGGATCGGCATGTCCGGCCCGACTGCTTCGCGCACGGCGTAAATGCGTTTGAT
>DATISS010000025.1:0-11638 GCA_035468565.1 Planococcus sp. (in: firmicutes) | reverse complement strand
TAGAGCGGTGGTATAATGGAACAAAGAACATCGAAAGGAGTTGCAATTCCCATGAAATACACGAAATCGAAAATGGAACAGCTTGTCAGCGATCATCCAGAGTTGAAAAAGCGCTTGAAAATTTTGATGAAAGAGATGGAGCTTGAAAAAGGCTTCGCGCTGAAGGCCCTATACCACTCTGAAGTGACAGACAATGGCACATACCAGAAAGATTACCAAGACCTCGACCTGCTGTAAGCGGTCGGGTCTTTTTTCTGCAAACTGCAGGGCAGCTTTTTTAAAGCTTTAATAAAAAGATAAATGATTCCAAAGGACTAGTTAAAACTTTACATTAATGCTATATAAACTATACAGAAAAAACTCCCATTAAGCGTTGCTTAATGGGAGTTTTTTGATGCGGTCTAATTCTAGCTGCCACGATTCGTAAGTCGGGCCGATGTATGAGACGTTGCCGGTTGACAGGGGTTCGATGACGCCCTGTCCGCCAATCATGAAGTGGATGTTGTTATCAGCTTTTCCGATGTTGGCAATGTATCGCTCGACCACAGGACGGGAAGAAGAGGTGGAAATCGCCATGCAGACGATGCGGGTGTCTTGCTGCTCGACGATTTCTGCCAACCCTTCAAGCGGTGTGTCGGCGCCGAAGAACATGACCGGGAAGCCGTTTTCACGCAGGAACAGCGTGAAAAGCATCAAGCCCAGCTGGTGAAATTCACCGCTCGGGCATAATGCCATGACTTTTGGTAAATCGGTTGAAGTTGGAAACACGCGGAAAAATTGTGTGAACCGCTGTTGGATGATGTTGCTGATCAAATGCTCATGGGCCACTGTCATAGAGCCGTTTTCCCATTCTTTGCCGATGTGCACCATCAGCGGCACAACAATCGAAAAGAACACCGTGCGGTAATGAAAAAGGGAGAAGTTCAAATCCAATAGGTAGTTGAAGCGTTCTGTATCCAGTTCAGACGCGGCCATATACAATTCATGGATCTGTTTGTCATAAGTATCTGCGTCGAACTCACCAGGAACTTCCGTTTTTTCAATCGGTTTTCTCTTGGAAGAATGCAGTTGCTTCACGGCTTCACTAATTTTAATGCCTCTTTCCTGGACTTGGATCTTCAGCCATTTCAAATCTTCCAGATTCTGGTCTGAATACAGGCGGTGCCCGGTTTCCGTACGGGCTGGGGTAATGGCATTATAGCGCGTTTCCCACGAACGAATCGTAACTTTTGGCATATCTAAAATTTGGGCGGCTGCTTTGATGTTATACATAGCATTACCTACATTCCTTAAGATTTTTGTATAACAATTATACAACTTATTTCTGGATGCCGTAAAGCCCAGAGCCTTTGCGACATCGTTTATTGGCAATAAAAACCCCCTGCATCTTTTGCGAAAGATGCAGGGGGCGGGAATTTCAGTGCGCGATGCGTGTTTTGATGGTGCGGCCGCGGTGCCATGCGACGGTAATGGTCCAAGTGATCATGAGCATCACGAGGCCAAGGATGAAAGGGTAGGAGATGTCGATATCGTACAGCGCGCCTGCGAGAAGCGGCCCGAGAACGTTACCGACGCTCATATAGGCGTTGTTCATGCCCATTGCAAAACCGACTTCGCCTTCAGCCATTTTGGAAATCAGCGTATTAAGGACCGGGCGCAAAATTGATGTCGCAAGGAAGATGATCAGCGTCACCACGAAGAACATCGTGTAGCTCCCGGCAAACAGCGCCATGACAAAACCGGCGGCAGCGACTCCGAGGAAAGCGATGAGAATCGCGGCTTCGCCGAAACGGCGGACGATGCGCTCAACGATGAACAATTGGACGATGACACTGACGACGCCGGTCGCCGTAATCATAAAGGCGATATCTTTAGCGGTCGAATTGAATTGGTTGTCGAGATACAAGCCGATGACCGATTCAAAAGCCAGCAGCCCGAAGCTCATGACCAGTGTAATGACGAGCGGAATGAAATACGGCATGCTGACGGAACGGAAGATTTTCGCAAGCATTGGTTCGTGCTGCGTCATGTCCATGGTAGTGGCAGGGTCCGCATCAATCGCGTCCTGTTCTTTCAACAGCGCGACTGAGAACAAGACAGCGGCAAGCGACACCAGCGCTGACACAAGGAAAGGCAGCTTTAAGCTGTAATCAGCCAGAAAACCGCCGATGCCAGGGCCGACAACGATGCCGAGCGACATCGCAGCGGATACCAGGCTCGTGCCTTTCGCGCGCTGGTCAAGCGTGGTAATGTCCGCTATGTAAGCGAAGATGGCCGGGATGAGCATAGCGGCCCCGATGCCGCCGATGACGCGTGACAAGTACAAGACCCAGATGCCGTTGGAAAGATAAAAGACGAACATGGAAATGGTCAGGCCCAAAAGCCCGTAGATGATCATTTGCCGGCGTCCGTATTGGTCCGCCCATTTGCCGGCAATCGGCGAAAACAGGAACTGGGCGCCCGCGAAAATGGCGATCATCAAACCGGCCGCCATGCCGCCTTGGTTGATGGATTCGAGATAGGAAGGAAGGATTGGAATGACAATCCCGAAGCTCCCGATGGCGATGAACATATTGATCATCAAAATATATATTTTTTTGCGTTGGTCTGTCGTCATGAAATGCCTCGTTTCTTCTATAGCCGGACGGTACACAATCTAATAAGTTGAACTAATAAGTTTATAATCTTCGATATTCCGCAAAACAGCTACGAAGGTATTGACCCAAGAATTGGGGAAATACCTTTGCCGCGGGCGAGCGCAGCGATGCAACGGTTTTTCATGTCCCGAAGCTAGCGTAGCGGTGTATAAACCTTCTATTCTTTTGTTCAACTTATCTAATAGAATTTTTTTAATCAACTTTTTTATATTAGGGGAGCAATAACAGCTTGTCAATCCGGAGAACTCGGGCGCTCAAGGGGGTACAAGAGCAAATAGAAAGGGTATACTTATGGAGAAAAAGCGTTGTGACAGAGAGTTCCTGCAAGGCACTGAGTGGCGGCATGCGCCGCATTAAATGCATGGAAGGTGATGTGGATGGACAGTAAACTTCAACGCATAAGAGCGGCCGGGCTGCGCAGCCGCGTGGTGGCTGCGGAAGAAGCTGCGTCTTGGATTTCCGATGGCATGACACTGGGACTCAGTGGCTTCACCCATTCCGGTGATGCGAAAGTGGTGCCGCATGCGCTGGCGGAGCGTGGAAAAAAGGAGCGCTTTAAAGTGAGCGTCTTCAGCGGCGCTTCACTGGGCACAAATATCGACCGGCTATTCGCGGAAGCGGGAATCATTGAAAAGCGCTTGCCTTATCAGTCGGACCCCGTAATGCGCGGGAAAATAAATGACGGCGAAGTGTGGTATGTCGACGAACATTTGTCGCATACGGCTGAATGGGTGCGGAGCGGCGTGCTCGGCCCAATTGACTTTGCCATTATTGAAGCGCTCGCGATTACCGAGGATGGCATGATCATCCCGACAACATCCGCAGGCAACTCGGCTATTTTTGTCCAGCGGGCGGAAAATGTCATTGTCGAAATCAATATGGCGCAGCCGGAAGGTTTCGAAGGCATCCACGATATCTACGAAGCGGGTGCTCAAGGCAAGCGCGGGCCGATTCCGCTGGACAATGCCTACGGGCGTATCGGCACGCTCGGCATTCCAGTCGAGCTGGAGAAAATTCGAGGAATCGTTTTCAGCAATCAGCCGGATTCGCCTTCGGAAATCGTTCCGCCGGATGAGGAAACGGGGCTCATGGCGAGACACTTGCTCGAGTTTCTGCGCTCTGAAGTCCGAAGCGGGCGGCTGACGAACAGCCTCGCGCCAATCCAGTCGGGCATCGGCACAGTGTCGAATGCCGTTCTCGCTGGCATGATCGATTCGGAGTTCGAAAATTTGGAAGTGTATTCGGAAGTGATGCAAGACATCATCTTCGATTTGATGGATGCCGGGAAAGTGAAATTTGCTTCCGCGTCAGCCATTACGTTGTCGCCGGAGAAAATGGAGCAGGTTTATGGCAATTTTGAACAATACCGTGACAAGCTTATGCTGCGGCCGCAGGAGATTTCCAATCATCCGGAAATCATCCGCCGGCTCGGCTTGCTGTCAATCAATACAGCGCTCGAATTCGATATATACGGCAACGTTAATTCAACCCATGTGCGGGGAACGAAAATCATGAACGGCATTGGCGGCTCCGGCGATTTTGCGCGCAATGCGCGGCTGTCGATTTTTGTCACGCGCTCGACGGCGAAAGACGGCAAGATTTCGAGCATCGTGCCGTTCGCATCCCATATCGACCATACGGAACACGATGTGCAGATTGTCGTCACCGAGCAAGGTTACGCCGACCTGCGCGGGCTAGCGCCGCGTGAACGGGTGCCGCTCATCATTGAAAATTGCATGCATCCCTTGTACCGCAATCAAATGCGCGCCTATTACTCAGAAGCGCTAGGGCGCGGCGGGCAGACGCCGCATGTTCTTGAAAAAGCCTTTTCGTGGCATAACCGATTCATGGAGACGGGAACGATGCTAGAGCACTAAACTCCTCAGCCGGCTGAGGGCCGGCTGCTTTATCATGAAAGAAAGCGGGGCGAAAAGTCCAATATGGAGAAATTTACGATGGGTTCGCTGCTCGACGTCATGGGGGCGCTATTTTCCGATGAAGTGTCGATTGCAGTAACGAATACAACAGAATACATTTATTATCGTCCAAGCAAGCGGATAGACTTGAAAATCGAAGCAGGCGATCCGGTGAAGGAAGGGACCATCGCCTTCAAGGCTTTGGCGACAGGGCAGAAAGCATCGGAGTTTATTGACAAGGAAGTTTTTGGGGTGCCGTACCATGGTATGGCAGTGCCTTTTGAGGAGGACGGCAAGCTTGGAGGCTGCGCGCTGGCGATTTATCCGGCTTATACGGAGGGCAAATCGGTGGTGACGGTGAAGAGCGCCGATGGCTGGAAGCCGATCCCGTTTGATGATGTGAAATTCCTGGAAGTGAAGGACCGCAAGACGCACGTCCATACCGAAGGCTTTTCAGGAACCAATAAAAACTCGCTGCAGGAATTCGAGTATGTACTGCCAAGGGAGCTGTTCGTCCGCTGCCACCGCTCGTTCATCGTCAATGTCCACCATATAGAAGAGATTCATCCGGACAGCCATTCGACTTTTGTGCTGGCGATGGACAACGGCGCGCGGATTCCGGTCAGCCAGACGTATTCGAGTTACTTCAGGAAGCTGCTCGATTTCTGAATCTGCTGTCTCAGATGCATTATTCGCTGTTTTGGACGAAGACTTGCTATTCCGCACCCGATAACGCTTTTTCGGAGAGGCTTGCGTTAAAATTAGCTAAAAACGATGAGAGAGTGATGAAAATGGAAAAGCGATTTGATCGGATTAAAGCCACCCAGCTGCAGGACCGCGTTGTATCACCGGAAGAAGCGGCATCGTGGATTGCGGATGGCATGACCCTTGGACTCAGCGGTTTTACACGTGCAGGCGACGTGAAAGCGGTTCCTTACGCACTTGTAGAGCGGGCAGCAACAGAAAAATTCAAAGTGAATGTTTTTACAGGGGCCTCACTGGGTTCTGACATCGATAAATTATTCGCAGAGGCGGGCATTGTGAACAAACGGTTGCCGTTTCAGGCGGAGCCCGCGATGCGCAAAAAAATCAACGAAGGCGAGATGCTGTTCGTAGACCATCATTTATCGCACACGGCGGAATGGATCAGAGCTGGTGTCATCGAACCGATTGATTTTGCGATTGTGGAAGCGCTTTCGATAACGGAAGACGGCATGATCATCCCGACGACGTCGGTCGGCAATTCCTCTTTGTTTACAACGCACGCAAAGAACATCATTGTGGAAATCAATATGGCACAGCCTGTATTGTTCGAAGGGCTGCACGATATTTATGACCCTGGAAAACAAGGAGAACGCGGACCGATTCCGTTGATGAACGTGTCTGACCGCATTGGTACGCGCGGTATTCCAGTCGATCTGGAAAAAATCCGCGGCATCGTTTTCACCAATCAAGAGGACTCGCCTTCGACAATCGTCCAGCCGGATGAAGAAACGGAAATCATGGCTGGGCATTTGCTGGACTTCCTGCGCATGGAAGTTGAGACGGGGCGCCTGACGGAGAAGTTGGCGCCGCTGCAGTCAGGCATCGGCTCGGTTGCGAACGCTGTGCTCCACGGCATGATCGATTCTGAATTCAAGAACCTTGAAGTGTATTCGGAAGTGCTGCAGGACGCCGTGTTCGACTTGATGGACGCGGGCAAAGTGGATTTCGCTTCCTGCTGTTCGATCACCTTATCGGAACCGAAAATGAAACAAGTTTTCGGCGATTTTGAAAAATACCGCAGCAAAATCATCATGCGGCCACAGGAAATCTCCAACCACCCTGAAATTATCCGCCGCTTAGGGCTGATTTCCATCAATACGGCATTGGAATTCGATATCTACGGCAATGTGAACTCAACGCATGTGTCCGGCACAAAAATCATGAACGGCATCGGCGGTTCGGGTGATTTCGCCCGCAATGCGCGATTGGCCATTTTTGTCACAAAATCGATTGCCAAGGGCGGCAACATATCGAGCGTCGTACCGTTTGTGCCGCATGTCGACCACACCGAGCACGACGTCGATGTCGTCGTCACGGAACAAGGTTACGCGGATCTGCGAGGCTTAGCGCCGCGTGAACGCGTGCCGCTTATCATTGAAAATTGCGTCCACCCCTTGTACCGTGAGCAAATGCACGCTTATTACGCAGAGGCATTGGAACGTGGCGGACAGACGCCGCATGTATTGGAAAAAGCATTTTCCTGGCATGCGCACTTGGCTGAGCACGGCTCCATGCTGATGAAAAAAGAACAATTGGTTTAAGCTGAAAAAACCGGCCGTCCCTTTACAGGGGCGGCCGGTTTTCGGTTTCATCTATTGCAGTACATTTCCGAGGTGCTGCGGCTGGAGAGCTCCAGAATATTGCCGAAAGGGTCTTCTGTATAAACGAGGTAATGGTTTTTGTCTTCGTTCATTTGATGGATCCGGCTGCGCTGTTTGCCGCCTTGTTGCACGATCTGTTCAATCGCTTCGACCACATTTTCGACAATTAGGCAGATATGGAAAAATCCCCGGTGCGCAGTTGATTGTCCTTCATCGATATCCGCTTCCTGGAACTCGAACAGCTCGATGCCAACTCCGCCCCTCGACATCAAATGGGCGTTGCGCATTTTTTTGATTTCCGGACCTTGCAGATTTTGCGTGATGTTTTCAACTTCTGCTTTCGCCGCGTCAAACTCGGTCGGCCCTGACAATATGTAAAAGCCCAACACGCTGCAATACCATTGCATGGCACGGTCCAAATCCGGTACTGCCAGTCCGACATGTGTAATTTCACTGCTCATTTTATCGCCTCCTGTATACCTAGCTCATACCCTGATTTTGTATAATTAATTCATCTTAAAAAACAGATTTTTCAGTATAAACGAAAATAGTTGTTGTCAGGCGAGAATTTTAGTATTATAATAAGCAATTGTGAAATTCCGAAATGAGGGTACTACTAATGAAAAATTCCATCTATGGTTTGACGATAGATCAATTGCAAGAATGGTTTTTAGAAAACGGCCAGAAGAAATACCGTGCTGAGCAGGTATGGGACTGGTTGTATATTAAACGCGTCACTGAATTTTCCCATATGAACAATTTGAGCAAAGATGTCATCAGCCTGCTTGAAGATAATTTTGCAATCCGCACGCTTGAAGAAGCGGTAAAGCAGGAATCTGCTGATGGCACGATTAAATTCCTTTTCCGCTTGCAGGACGGCAACTTGATTGAAACAGTTCTGATGCGCTTTAAATACGGCAACTCCGTATGTGTTACCACCCAAGTCGGCTGCAACATCGGCTGCAGTTTCTGTGCCAGCGGCCTGCTGAAAAAGAGCCGCGATTTAAATGCGGGCGAAATCGTCGAGCAGATCATGCAAGTGCAGGCTCACTTTGACACTCAGCAAAAAGAAGAGCGCGTCAGCCACATCGTTGTAATGGGAATCGGCGAACCGTTCGATAACTACACGAATTTGATGGACTTCCTGACAGTCGTCAACTCGCAGAAAGGGCTTGCCATCGGTGCTCGCCACATTACCGTTTCCACAAGCGGCATCGTGCCGAAAATCTACGATTATGCGGATGAAGGCCTGCAAGTCAACTTGGCGATTTCCATCCACGCGCCAACGAACGAATTGCGTACACGCATCATGAAAATCAACAAAGCTTACCCGATTGAAAAATTGATGGATGCAATCGATTACTACTTGGAAAAATCCAACCGCCGCATCACTTTTGAGTATATCTTATTGCGCGACGTCAACGACCACGTCGAAGAAGCGCATAAGCTGGCGAAGCTGCTTGAAGACAAGCGCCACCTGTCATACGTCAACTTGATCCCGTACAACTCGGTCAGCGAACATGACCAGTATCAGCAAAGCACGCCGGAAGCGATCAGCGCTTTCTACGACGCTTTGAAGAAAAAAGGCATTAACTGCGGCGTCCGCCACGAACAAGGCGCCGACATCGACGCAGCTTGCGGCCAATTGCGCAGCAAGCAAATCAAAAAAGAAAAAACTGTCGCACTGTAAAAAAATTGCGCAGGTTGAAGGCATCCTCTTGAGAGGGTGCCTTTTTGTGTTGGACTGCGCTGAACGAGCATAAACAAAACACCCAATCCTTTTTTTAAATATACAGATAAGTGTTATAATTAATATTAGTAGGAGGTGGTGAATGATGGCAGAAATACAAATCAATAATTTAGGAAAAACTTATGAAAACGGCGCCGTTGCCGTCTCGGATTTCAACTTGGATATCCAGAATGAGGAGTTCATCGTTTTTGTCGGCCCTTCTGGCTGCGGAAAATCCACAACGCTGCGCATGATTGCGGGGCTTGAAGAAATCAGCCAAGGGGATTTTTACATAGACGGCAAGCGCATGAACGACGTGCAGCCGAAAGACCGGGACATTGCGATGGTATTTCAAAACTACGCGCTGTATCCGCATATGACCGTGTACGAAAATATGGCATTCGGCTTGAAACTGCGCAAGTTCAAGAAAGAGGACATCAAAAAGCGCGTCAATGACGCAGCCGCTATTTTAGGGTTGGCAGAATTTCTTGACCGCAAACCGAAAGCGTTGTCTGGTGGACAGCGTCAGCGTGTGGCGCTCGGACGCGCGATTGTCCGTGACGCGAAGGTATTTTTGATGGATGAGCCATTGTCCAATCTGGATGCGAAGCTGCGCGTCCAGATGCGGGCAGAAATCGCCAAGCTCCACCGACGCCTGAAAACGACGACGATTTACGTGACCCATGATCAGACCGAAGCCATGACGATGGCAACCCGCATCGTCATTATGAAAGACGGCCTCATTCAACAGGTCGGCAGCCCCAAAGAAGTATATGATTTTCCCGATAACCGTTTTGTCGGCGGCTTTATCGGTTCGCCCGCGATGAATTTTTTCGATGGGCATTTGGAAAACGGCACGTTCAAGCTTGGCGAAAAAGCTGTAGACATTTTGCCCGAGCAGCTGACGTTCTTAAAAAATCAAGGATATGAAGGCAAAGACATTACTCTCGGCATCCGTCCCGAACACATCCATGTCAATGGTGAGGATTTATCGAACTTGCCAGTCAGTGAGTTCGATGCCGCCATCACGGTTTCTGAATTGACCGGCGCGGAAACCATTATCTATGCCGTCTACGCGGGCCAGGAATTCGTCGCACGCGTCGAGGCGGATACAGCAATCGAACCAGGGCATACCGCCCGCCTGGCATTCGACATGTCGCATGTCCATTTCTTTGATGCGCAAAACGGTATCCGGATCAAGAAGGATGTGGCTGCTAGCATTGAAGAAAATAGCATTCAATAAGCTGGATTTTTAGCGCTTATGCGATTCGTATTTTCAATTTACGGTAAATTAAAAATTTTTAATTTTCAACTATGCGTTTATCCTGCATTAAATGAGGGAAAATAAAGAATTATACGCAATTATCAAAAGGGAGTGGAAGAGAAATGGTGAAAGTAGCAGTAGAAGAACCGTTTGTTTCAGTTAAAGATGCACTTGAGAAAAAAGGATACAATGCAGAAATGTTAAAAGACAAAACGGATGCAGTGGATTATGATTGTGTCGTTGTGAGAGACTTGGAAGATTTAGCGGATTTCCATATGAACGTTCCTTTAGTTGAAGCTAAAGGCCGTACATTATACGAAATCGTTGAAGAAGTAGAAGAACGCCTTGTGCGCAGCGGGAAACTCCCTGCTCCTGAAGCGTCTGAAGAAGGCCATATCACGGCAAGCGGATTCTTAAAAGGCGCAGTTACCGGCGCGATTATCGGAGCAGCAGCTGGACTCTTATTGACACCGAAGAGCGGCAAGGAAATGCAAGAAATGCTAAAAGAGAAAACAGCTGAATCTAGAGAGAAATTGAGTGAAACTGTCGAGCAAGTAAAAGAAAAAGCGGCGGATGTCAGCGATAAGACAAAAGGCAAAGTCGATGAGCTGAAAGAAAAAGCGGCGGATGCCAGCGATAAAACAAAAGGCAAAGTCGATGAACTGAAAGAAAAAGCGACGGATGTCAGCGACAAAACAAAAGACAAAGTCGATGAGTTGAAAACAAAGCGCGAAGAAAAGAAAGAAGAAAAAGAATTAGAGAAGCATGAAAAAGAAGTAGAAAAAGAATTGAAAGCCGAAGAAAAAGCTGAAGAAAAAGCAGTGAAAGAGCACGAAAAAGCTGGAAAACAAGCTGAAAAAGAAATCAAAAAAGCTGAAAAAGAAGCCGATAAAGAAAAAGGCGGCATTGAAGTCATTGAATTCGGAGATGCCGAAGTCAAAAAGACGAGCACTGGCGCAGCAACAATCACGCCAAAAAACACAACTGATAAATAAGCGAAAAAATAAAGCTGTCCCGGAATATTCGGGACAGCTTTATTTTTGTTTATTCAACGGCTGCTTCGTCCACTGCTACGTGTTCTTCGGGTTCAGGGACACGTGACAGGATAACGAGCCCGATGACGAACAAGACGACCAGGCTGAAAACGCCCATGCTGGAATTTCCTGTAACCTGCGAAGTGACAGCCACCAGCAATGGCCCGAGGATTGCGGCGAATTTCCCGAAAATGTTGTAGAAGCCAAAAAATTCATTGGAATTCTCTTTTGGCACTAGTTTGGCGAAGTACGAACGGCTAAGCGCCTGGATGCCGCCTTGGCTCGTAGCCACGAGCATCGCCAATATCCAGAAGTCGGTGATGGTTTCCAGGAAAAAGGCATAGATGCAGACAACGATGTAAACGCATATTCCGACATAAAGCATTTTCTTGCCGGTAAAGCGCTCAGAGAGCCGGCCATAAAGGATGGCGAATGGCGCAGCCACCACTTGCGTAACAAACAGTACGATGAGCAGGCTAGTCGCAGACAGGCCTAAGTCTGTGCCATAAGCGGTCGACAAGGCAATGATTGTACCGACGCCATCAATATAAAAGAAGTAGGCGAGAAGAAAAAGGAATAACGCCCGGTATTGGCGGATTTCCCGAATCGTTTTGCTGAGACGCTTAAAGCTTTGTCCAATCGGGTTCGGGTCCCGTTCAATGTAATAATTCT
>DATISS010000024.1:0-12406 GCA_035468565.1 Planococcus sp. (in: firmicutes) | reverse complement strand
CAAGGAAGCGGCCAGTTTGGCGATGCTGTCTTTTTCTTCCAGGTTGCGGGTGGACTTATCCTTGATCGTCGGTTCCGACAAATTGCGTCCCGGCAGCACCGCTCCGCCAAATACACGTTCCAATTGGTTGCGGTTTTCAAGCACGGTCAAGTCGCGGCGTATTGTCGATTCAGACGCTTCGGTCATGTCCACAATGTCCTGAATCTTGATGGTTTGTTTTTGTTCCAATAGATTCAGGATGAATTCATGGCGTTCGTTTGTCAGCATACAATCACCTGCTTTTGTTTTGATAAATCCCCGCCGATAAGATCCGGCACTTTTCAGGGACAAGTCCTGACATCCAGGAGCGGCGGTTAAGAAGCCGCCATTTCGATGACTGAAACTTTTGTTAAATTGATATTACTTGAAATCGCTTCCAAAATCAATCATAATCATTCATAAGCATTCAAAAACAATCATTTGGTTTGAATTTCATTCAAAATCGTTCATAATAATACTTGAATTCAGCTAAATGCATTCAATAAACTCTAGGAGGAATTTAACATGACAGAAAAACAATTCGTAATTACAGATGAAGCAGGAATCCACGCACGCCCAGCATCGGCATTGGTCGGTTCTTTGTCTAAATTCAAATCAGACATCACTATGGAATTCAAGGGCAAGAAAGTCAACTTGAAATCGATTTTAGGCGTTATGTCCCTTGGCGTCTCTTCAGGCTCTACCGTCACGATTGCCGCAGACGGTGAAGACGAAGAACAAGCAATCACAACAATCACAGAAGTGATGAAAAACGAAGGGCTTTCTAACCAATGAAGCGCACCCTTTCCGGAATTGCGGCTTCAAACGGCATCGCTCTTGCGAGAGCGTTCCGTCTGGAAACTCCGGACTTGACTGTAGAGAAAAAAACGATCGACAACGCCGATCAGGAAGTGCAGCGTTTTGAATCTGCCTTGTCAAAAGCAAGCGCTGAACTCGAAACGATCAAAGAACGCACAGCTGCCCAAATCAGCGACAAAGAGGCAGCCATCTTCGGCGCCCATTTGCTCGTCTTGAGCGACCCTGAATTGGTCGGACCGATCACTGAAAAAATCAAATCCGATAAGGTCAACGCTGAATTCGCGTTGAAAGAAACGGCTGATATGTTCATCGCGATGTTCGAAGCGATGGAAAGCGATTATATGAAAGAACGCGCTGCAGATATCCGCGATGTGACAAAACGCGTCACCGCCCATCTGCTTGGCGTCACGATCCAGAATCCAAGCCTTATAGCGGAAGAAGTGATCATCCTTGCGGAAGATTTAACGCCATCTGATACGGTCCAATTGAATCCGGAATTCGTTAAAGGGTTCATCACCGATATCGGCGGACGCACTTCCCATTCGGCCATTCTTGCCCGCACACTGGAAATTCCAGCCGTGGTCGGCGCCAAGAAAGTCATGGAAACGATTGAAAACGGCACATTCATCATAGTAGATGGCCTTGAAGGCGTCGTCATCATCGATCCAGACTCGGCTCTAATCGAAGAATATCAAGAGAAAAAAGCAAGCTATGACCGCCAAAAAGCGGAATGGGCGAAGTTGAAAAACGAAGCGACTGTAACGGCTGACGGCCATCCGGTTGAACTTGGCGCCAATATCGGCACGCCAAAAGATGCCACCGGTGCTGTCGACAACGGTGCAGAAGCAATCGGCCTTTACCGCACCGAGTTTCTTTATATGGGGCGCGATGCCTTCCCTACTGAAGAAGAGCAAGTGGACGCCTATTCGGCTGTGCTGAAAGCGATGGACGGCAAACCGACCGTCGTCCGCACACTTGATATCGGCGGCGATAAGGAATTGACGTACTTAGACTTGCCGAAGGAATTGAATCCGTTCCTTGGCCTTCGCGCAATCCGTCTGTGCCTTGAAATGCCGGATATGTTCCGCACGCAGTTGCGTTCCCTTCTGCGGTCCAGCGTACACGGGAATCTGAAAATCATGTTCCCGATGATCGCGACGCTTGAAGAGTTCAGAACGGCGAAAGCATTGGTCATCGAAGAAAAAGAAAAACTGGCGGCCGAAGGCATTGCTGTCAGCGATTCGATCGAAATCGGCATCATGGTGGAAATTCCATCCACTGCCGTCATGGCTGACGTTTTTGCCAAAGAAGTCGATTTCTTCTCAATTGGCACGAACGACTTGATCCAGTACACGATGGCGGCAGACCGCATGAACGAGAATGTCTCGTACCTGTATCAGCCGTACAATCCAGCGATTCTGCGGATGGTCAAAATGGTGATCGATGCAGCCCATAAAGAAGGAAAATGGGCTGGCATGTGCGGGGAAATGGCTGGCGATGAAATCGCTATCCCGATCCTGCTCGGCCTTGGCCTAGACGAATTCTCGATGAGCGCATCTTCGATTTTGAAAGCGCGTGAACAGATCAGCAAACTGTCGAAAGCCGATATGGCGACGCACACAGAGCGGATTTTGGCATTAGCGACTGCTGATGAAGTTGAATCATATGTAAAAGACATTATGTAACGCAAAAAAACGGCGCCCTTCAAGGGTGCCGTTTTTTGTGGGGCTATCGAGAAACTCTCGACAGCCCCTTTTTGCTAATTGAAACGAGCAAATATTGGATAGGGCAATCGTCTCCTGCGTTAACAGGTGTTTCAGGCAATTTAACCCGTGTTAGCTTGCCGTTAATCGGTGTTAGTGGAAAGTTATCCTGTGTTCCCGAGAGCTTAACCCTTATTGCTAAAAATTTAATCCGTATAAGCAAAAAAGCGTCTCTCCCAATCGAAGTTCAAAAACATTTTTTGCTCGCTTCTAGACATGAAAAAGAGTTGCATCACTGCGCTGCTTTGCCGCACTCAAAGTTAATTATTAATAGCTATACTTTTCTTATATTTAAAACTTGCAACATGCAAATTCATGTAATTGTTGCGATTTTATTTCGATAAATAGTCCAGCAAGCCCATGGCGCTGACTTCCATGTCGACTTTGATGACGCTGTATACTTCGTGATCATCCGGGACGCCAAGCGACCTTAGATGTGTGCGCACCAATTCCTGCATTCGGACGGCCAGTTCTTGCGGGCTTTGCTGTTTGGCACAAGCAGCTTCGGCTTCTTCGAGGAATTCGACCAACCATTCGCCTGCTTGACGCAGCGCTTCTTTCGGTTCGGAGGTCATGCCGTAATGGCCGTAATAAATGGCATCGAAATTCGCTGCCTGGAAACGGTCGATTGCTAGCTGCATGGCAGCGGGGTCAAATTGGTTCGGCGATGTCGAAGGGAGAAACAGCTTGATGCCGTCCGGGATGAGCTGCTGATAGCGGATGCCGACTGTATCTCCGGCGAACATGCCATTGCTGACGGGGTCATAGATGCCGAAATGGTGTTTGGCATGCCCCGGTGTATCCCAAAAATTTAGCGTGCAAGCCGGACCGATTTCCAATTGGCCGCCTTCTGTTTTTTCAATGATCCGATCTTCCGGCACCGGAACGATCGGATCGAACAACAGATCAAACTGCTCCCCGTACACCATACGTGCTCCAGCGATCAGTCTGCCGGGATCCGCCAAATGTCTTGCGCCTTTTGGATGGACGACAACTTTGGCATTCGGGCAATCTTGCAGAAGCAAGCCAGCCCCGCCGGCGTGATCCAAATGGACGTGTGTGACGATGATATATTTTACTTGGTCGAGCGTATAGCCGAGTTCGCTAAGGCCTTGTTTGATATAGGGAACCGATGGGCTGGCCCCTGTGTCGACAAGCGTCAACTCATCTTCCGCGATGACGTAAGTGCCGGTACGCTCTTTAATGCCCAGATCATAGCCGTCAATGAGATAAATGCGGCTGTTCAATTGTTGGACCATGCTAATTCCTCCTTATGTATGCGATAATCAATAGCAAGAATATTCTACCATTAATCCCCAGTGAAATAACAGCTTTGCTAGCGATAGGAGGATTTGTTATGCTAATACACGATGAACAGCGATTATTTTGGACCGAGCAAGACGTCACTTCCACGCTGCCCGCAAGAGATGACAGTGGACATAAAGGGACATTCGGAACCGCTTTGTTGCTGGCGAGCACACGTGATATGCCGGGCGCAGCCTTGATGGCCGGCCTTGGAGCGATGCGGAGCGGCGTCGGGAAACTTGAAATCGGTACAGAGCCGGAAGTCATTAATGGCATCATTTCGACGTTGCCAGAATCGATTTATTTGCGCGATGGGCTGAAGAAAGTGGGAGATGGCGAAGTGGAGCTCGAACGGTACCGGGCGATTGCAGCAGGACCTGGCATCCATCCGGATAGCGCGACGGAAAAAGCGGTCGAGGCCTTGCTTGCCAGCCCTTGTCCGCTGGTGCTTGACGCCGGGGCGTTGTCGATGCGCAGTTATCCGAAAAGGAAGGCGCCGGTCATACTCACTCCCCACCCGCTTGAATTTTCACGGATCACCGGCGTCGGCAAAGAGGATTTGGCGGGAAATCGTGTCCGCCATGCCGTTTTCTTCGCCAAACAATGGGGCGTTGCGATTGTCTTGAAAGGGAGCCACACCGTCATCGCTTTTCCGGACGGTGAAGTCCGCATCAATCCGACCGGCAACGCCGCTCTATCAAAAGGCGGCACGGGCGACACGCTCGCCGGAATGATTTTAGGCATGCTGTGCTGCCATGATAACTGGCGGCACGCGGTGTTGAACGCGGTTTATCTTCACGGCGCTTGCGCGGATAAATGGATTGAAACGCGTTCTGCCCATACGATGCTGGCCCATGAAATCACAGCGCTGCTGCCGGAAGTATGGAAGTCGTTCGAGCGCTGACAGAGACTTTCATGATGAAGTTTTTTCAAGTGCAGTTCCTTATTCGCTCAATGCAAGATCAAAGCGATAAAAAAACCGCACGCTGTCAGGAAACCGACTATCGGGCCGGCTTTTTCATATGCTTCCGGCATCATCGTCGCTGATACCATCGCAATGATGGCTCCGGCTGCAAATGATGCTAGAATGGTTTGAGCATCAACTGAAGCTTGTGCCAAAAGCGTATAACCAGCCAAAGAACTAAAAGATGATATAATCAGCACCGCCAGCCACATCAACAGAATACTGGGAATACTGTAGCCGCCCTTTTTCAATCCGGATGCACTGGAAATCCCTTCCGGCAAATTGCTGATAAATATTGCTGCAATCAAAACGGCGCTCACTTTCCCGTCTTCGACTAAGCTCAATCCGATCATTGCGGTTTCCGGAATCGCATCCATCACTGTACCAATAAAGATCGCCAAGCCTGATCCGGTCGCGGCTGCATTCGGTGCATCTGCACCATGTCCCGAACGCTTCCGGTGGAGGCCGCCTTTACGGCTGATGATGATATCGATGGCAGCAAACATCGCCGCTCCGCCCAAGAATCCAAGGGCAATATCGAGAATGGTTCCAATCGCTAACGCTTCCCCGAGAAGGCCATAGACAACAGCACCAATAAGCGTTCCAGTGCCCAATGCCATGATTCCTGCAATGATGCGCTGATTCAGCGGCAGCCATAGCACAAGCAAAGCCCCTAGCAAATTTGCCGAACCGGCAATAGCTCCCCAAAACAATGCTTGTTCCATCCCTTAGCCTCCAAATAAAGCGATTTTGAAAAAAATCACTTACAGAATCTTTTTTTAGGTCGAGTCCATCCTTCTAGGTTGCTGCAACACCTTTAATCATGCATTCTGTGAACCTGTATGCTTTTCCATCCCGATTATTTTAGCAGTCAGTTTTTGGTCAGTTTTTACTTCCTTCCAAAATGGGCAGCTTTCCATTGTTAATTCGTCGCCTAGTTCCATTAAACCTGCCGCCACCCGCGCTAGATCAAAGCATTTATAGTAAAAAGACGATGTGCGCCAACTAACGGCGCGCATCGTCTTTTATTATGCCTACCTTTTAAGGCATACGACTATTTCGCGGGTAAATCCTGCTTTCTTGGCGATGCAGCGGTCGATAATTTCAAAACCGGCAGCATCAATCATGGCATCAAGATTGTCCATTGTCACCAACACCATTTTTTCAGCAAATCCCGAAGCATGCTTTAAAATCGCCAGCTGTTCATCGGGAGAGGCACTGGTGTAGAGATTATAAGGCATATCGATGATTGCGACATCGTATTGTGCAGATACTTCTGAAATCGGGCCATGCCCTACTTCCCCGTTCAGGCCGAAATGGGCGATGTTCTCAATGGAGCCTTCAACAACAAGCGGATTCATATCCCTGCCGACGATGTCCATCCCCATCGATAGCCCTTCGACCAATACCGTACCGATTCCACAGCACGGATCGATGGCACGGACTCCCGAAATTTCCGGTACGGCGATATTCGCCACTGCTCGAGCCACCTTGGTGCTGAGAGCCGTTGAATACTGGCGAGGTTTTTTCAAATGTTTGAACCACATGGCTTCCGCCGCCATGTAATAGCCAAAATACCAGCGGCCGCCATAAGGCATTAAGCCGAACGTGATATCCGGCTGGTGCATATCAGCTTCCCCTTCGATTGCCTGGCCCATCCGGAATTCTATCGAGCGCTTTTCCTGGTACTCCACTTTGTCGGTACCGGAAAGGCCGTTGATTTTCACGAAAAGAATTTTAAACGTTTGGCCGTCCATTCGGATTGCTTTGATTTGCTGGAGGATGCCGTCCAAATGATCATCTTCGAACAGCACTTCAATGCGTTCTTTGATAAAAGGACTCCGGCTTGGTTCAATGCCTCGTTTGGTTTTCACTATTTTTTGGCCGGTATCTTCTCCAAATAATGCACGCATTTCTAAAAAGCAAAGGGCTTCTTCGTCTGGAGTATAGGCATAGGTGTAAATAAATTCTTTCTGTAATACAGGTGCTGTCAAAATAGTTTCCCATCCTTCTAATTGCTCTTTTCAACTTGGGTTGCTGTTCAATTATATAACTAATAGGGTGAAATTGCTCCAGAAAGCAGTCCATAGAAAAACCTCCCGGCAAAGATGGGAGGTTTTTAATCGTTATTTGCCGCTTTTCAACTCAGCGGGTGCTGCTTTAAGATTGTATTTCCGTTGTTTTGCCGTTTCGGTTCCGGCCGGTTTTTTTGACCAAATCGTTGCCAGGATCGGCCCAGAAATATTATGCCAAATTGCGCCCCAGACGCTTGGAAGCGCGGCTAGCGGACTGAAATGGGCCGTTGCAAGCGCCACCCCAAGACCAGAGTTCTGCATGCCGACTTCAAGTGAGATTGCCCGGCGGTCATTTTCGCTAAGACCCATTGCAGTTGCAATGCCATAGCCCAGCAGCAAGCCGACGCCATTATGCAGGAAGACAGCGAGGAAAACCACAAATCCAGCGCTGATGACGTTAGCGCCGTTAGCGGCAGTTACTGCTGATACGATGATCAAGATCGCTGCGACCGAAATCAGCGGCACGACAGCGATGCTCTTGCTGACGATGACTGGGAAAAAGCGCTGGACGAGCACACCGAGAGTGATCGGAATGATAATAACTTGCATGATTGACACGAACATGGAAACCGGATCGACCGGCAGCCATTGACCCGCCAATAGTAGCAGCAGCAACGGCGTCATGACCGGCGCCAACAATGTAGAAAGCGACGTCATCGCAACTGACAGCGCCAAATTCCCTTTCGCTAGGTAAACCATGACATTCGAGGCGGTCCCGCCAGGCACGCAGCCCAGCAAGACGAGCCCAGCCGCAAGTTCTGGAGGCAAATTCAATAGATAGGCAATGGCAAAAGCCGCCAATGGCATGACGACAAATTGCGCCGCCACACCGACTACCACGGGAATCGGGTTGGTCAGGACGATTTTAAAATCGACCGGCTTTAAGGTCAGCCCCATTCCGAACATGACTACGCCGAGTAAAATAGCGATATAGGCGCCGAATCCTAAAAACGGTTCAGGGACCAAGAATGCGATGACTGCAATTAAAATGACCCAAATGGCAAAGTATTTTCCGGCAAATGAGCTAATTGTTTCTAGAGTTTTCATAGAAGTGCCCCCTTCGTTTCTGTTTTCACATTTTTATAAGGATTCAAGAGATTGTCCGGATCCAGCGCTTGTTTGATTTTTTCCATGACTTGCAATGCAGCACCGTGTTCCTGGAGCTGGTATTTCTGTTTGCCGATGCCGACGCCGTGTTCCCCCGTACAGGTACCGCCGCGCTCAAGTGCATAAAGGACGATCCGTTCGTTGAAATCCTGCGCTTTCGCGACTTCTTCCGCATCATTCATGTCCATCATGAGCAGCGTATGGAAATTGCCGTCTCCAACATGGCCGACAATGCCGCCTGCGAGACCAAGCGCACTCAAATTCTCACGCGCATGGCGCACAGCGCCTGCCAGTTCAGAAATAGGCAAGCAGACATCCGTCACCATCATCTTCTTGCCGGGATAGCCATGGATATAGGCATAAGCCAAATTATGGCGCGCTTCCCACAAGCGGTTGCGTGCTGCGTTATCGGTTTCAAACTCGATTTCTTCACAGCCATGCCCTTGGACGATTTCTTCCATGAACTCAACGTCCTGTTTCAAGCCGGCTTCGTTGCCGTGAAATTCCAAAAACAAGGCCGGTTTTTCCTGATATGCGGTATCGCTGAATTTATTCGCTTGGCGAATGGACTCTTCATCGACCAATTCAACGCGCGCCACCGGAATGCCCGCCTGCAAGATCGAAACGACCGCTTCGACTGCGTCATTGACAGTCAGAAATGATGCCCGTGCCGCTGTGACGTGCTCAGGAATCCCATACACCCGCAGCGTCATTTCCGTAAAGCAGCCGAGTGTGCCCTCCGAACCAGTGAACAGGCCGTTCAAATGGAGACCGGAAGACGATTTCGCAGCCATGTTTCCGGTGTGGATGATAGTACCATCCGCCAACACCACTTCAAGATCTCTTACCTGGTCACGCATGACACCGTATTTGACTGACGTTGTGCCGCTGGCGTTCGTCGCCACCATGCCGCCAAGCGTTGCGTCCGCTCCAGGATCGACCGAGAAGAAAAGACCGTATTTCTTCAGTTCTTTGTTCAATTGCGTTCGGGTGACCCCTGGCTGCACTTTCACCAGGAAATCCCGTTCATAGACTTCCAATACTTTGTTCATGAGCGAAAAATCGATGGTGATGCCGCCGGAAACCGGAATAACATGCCCTTCCAGACTCGATCCCAAACCGAACGGAATGACCGGAACTTGGAACTGCTTCGAAACTTTCATGATGCCGCTGACTTGTTCCGCCGTTTCCGGAAAAACGACAATGTCCGGTGATTGCTGGCCATGATAAGATTCATCCCGGCCATGCAACTCCCGTACCGTTTCGTTGACCGTCACTTGCTCAGGGGACAGCAATTCTGTTAATGAAATTAATGCCTCTTGAATATTCGCCATGCTTTTTCGCTCCTTACGTCATACTAATTTAATGGATGAAAGCGCTTCTGTAAATTGGTCCAACCAATAGAGTTCATTATACATAATTGTCTGAAAAATTCAATATAAATTTTCTGACATTGATTATTCTGGAAGCAATTGATAAGGTTATTTTATTAAATGCGTTTAAGGAGAGGTTCGGATGAACGCCCCCAAAAGGAAGACCTATGAACTTATCGTTGAAAAAATCGAACTTTTTTTCATCGAGGAAAAAATGACGCCAGGAGATCGCCTCCCTTCGGAGCGTGAGCTGTCGAGCCGTTTCGGGGTGAGCCGCACATCAGTCAGAGAAGCCTTGCAAGCACTCGAAATGTTGGGCTCAGTGGAAATCCGCCACGGCGGCGGCAGCTACATAAAAACTCCTGAAGTGGCGATGCTGAGCAGGCAGCTGGGCTCGCTGATCGAAAAAACCGAAAGCCATCTGGTCCAGGAAATGCTCGAATTGCGCCGTGCACTGGAAGTCGAATCGGCATCATTGGCAGCCCAGCGCGCTGGCGAAGAAAATCTTCTAGCCATGCGACAAGCGCTGGCCCAAATGCACGATTCCTCCAATGATGAAGAATCCGGCGTTCAAGCTGACGTGGATTTCCACACCCAGATTGTCCGGGCCTCGCGGAATCCATTGCTGATCCAAATGGTGGAGACGCTTGCCAACAGGCTCGAAGATACAATCCGGGCAACGCGCCGGCACCGGTTTACCGATGCCAGCCGGCATACCGACACCTACGCTGAACATTACGAAATTTATGCAGCGATTGCCGAGCAGGACCAGCAGCGCGCTAAGCATTTGATGGAGCAGCATATCGGCCGGATTATGCTGGAACTGGACGCACCTTGACAGAGTTTGCAACCGCATGCGAAACAGTTATTTTTCGATAAAAAAAAGCGGACTCAACTGAGTCCGCTTTTTGCTTATTCCACTACTACTGAAGTTTTTACATCGTTGACGCGATTCTTGCGTGCTTTCGCGTAAAACATACCGATGATGACCGCTGTCAGGAATAATCCTAAAATGTAGGAAACATTCAAATCGAGGTTAAAACCGATTTTTTGGTTTAAGATATAGACGAATACCATATACGTGATAAAGACGGCAGGCGCCATCGACACCAGATAATTTTTGCCTTGGATGTACAAGTACATCGTAGCGATCCACAGCGCGATTGACGCTGTTGCTTGGTTTGCCCAAGAGAAATAACGCCAAAGCAAGTTAAAATCTATTTGTGTCAAAATCAGCGAAATAGCGAAAAGCGGCACTGCAATGATCAGACGCTTTATGATTTTCTGCTGGTCCATTTTGATGTAATCCGCAATGATTGATCGCGCGGCGCGGAAAGCGGTATCTCCCGACGTGATCGGCAGTACGATTGCTCCGAGTACAGCAATGGTCCCTCCGACTGCGCCGAGCAATGTCATCGAAACTTCATTGACGACAGCTGAAGGCGTTCCTGAAGAAATAAGTCCACTCAAGCTTTGGCCATCGAAAATACTCATAGCGGCAGCTGCCCAGATCATCGCGATGATCGCTTCAGCAATCATCATGCCATAGAAGATATAACGGCCTTGGTTTTCATTTTGTGTGGTGCGTGAAATGATCGGCGACTGTGTCGCATGGAAACCGGACAAAGCTCCGCATGTGATTGTGAAGAACAAGATCGGAAAAATCGGCAGGTTCGCCGGATGCATATTCGTTAAAGACAATTCAGGAATTTTGTAATCCGAGAATAATAACGCAATGCCGACGCCGAGTGTCCCGATTAACAGCACCGCTCCGAAATATGGATAAAGGCGGCCGATAATTTTGTCGATGGGCAGAACGGTCGATAGGAAATAATAGACGAAAATTACGCCGATCAATACTCCTACCGCTATTTTGCCGTCCATCAAAATTGAGAGCAATGATGCGGGTGTTGTCACAAACACGGTTCCGACCAATAGCAGGAGCAATAGAGCAAAAAAGTTGACGACATGCCTCGAAGCTTGTCCAAGGAATTTGCCGGCAAGCTCAGGAATGTGGGCTCCTTTATTGCGTATTGAAATCATCCCTGTCAAATAGTCATGCACAGCTCCCGCAAAAATAGAACCGAGTACGATCCATAAAAAGGCGACCGGACCATACAACGCACCCATAATAGGACCAAAAATTGGCCCAGTGCCAGCGATATTCAATAATTGGATCATCGCATTCTTGTGTTTGTTCATCGGCACGAAATCGATGTCGTCACGGTTTGCGTACGCCGGCGTTTTTCTCGATTCAGTCGGGCCGAATAATTTTTCTATGTATTTCCCATAAGTAAAATACGCTACGACCAATAAAACGATCGATGCTAAAAACGTGATCATTCTTTGCCCCCCTTTTCTTTTCAGGTTTTCAGATTGGAAATCAGACGAGACAGAGAAGCAGTAATCGCTTACAAAACTCCAGCACAAGAGACATTGGGCTCTTTCTTGAAGATGGGGCAGTGCCTCGGAAACACGTCATCTTTTTATCTGCAAACATTTAATTATGATATTACTATAATTTAAAATAGTCAATATTCTTTTTATTGCATTAAAAAACCAGCCGCTTCTTTAGTTGGCGGCTGGTCGGGTTTACAAACTTGTCAGTTGGTCTGCTGCTGTTTATCTAGCTCGTGGATGCTATAGCCGGTTCCGGCCAATGTTTTCATCAAGAGTTCATGCATGATTTTATAACCTTCATCGTTCGGATGGATGTCATCCAGCCAGATGGCAGTATTTTTGCCCATCTGTTGGGTCTTTGAAATGATGACACCTTCTTCTCCGATCGCTTTGTTCCAGACGCGGAGCATGATGCTGGTGAAACCGAAATACTGCACTTCTTTTTTCATCGAATTATACAAGTCGTTCTGGACGATAAGCGCCTCGTTATTCAATCTGCGGATATGGCGATAAATAGCTAGCAGATTATTGCGGTAAGATCGGCGGATGCCCGTGAACTGGCGGATAAGCCCTTTCGCCCCC
>DATISS010000023.1:0-20533 GCA_035468565.1 Planococcus sp. (in: firmicutes) | reverse complement strand
AGTTCTTCGTGGGTGCCCATGCCAACGATCCGGCCTTTTTCAAGGACGATGATGCGGTCGGCGTCCATCAACGAACTGACGCGCTGGCCGATGAGCAGCACCGTCGCCTCTTCGGTTTCTTTGGCGAGCGCCGCGCGCAATTTCGAATCGGTCTTGAAATCGAGCGCCGAGAAGCTGTCATCAAATATATACAAGTCGGGCTTGCGGATGAGCGCACGCGCAATCGCGAGGCGCTGCTTCTGGCCGCCGGACAAATTCGAACCGCCTTGCTCGACGTACGTATCGTAGCCTTCTTCCATCGATTGGATAAAATCGTCGGCTTGCGCGATGGTTGCAGCGCGCTCGATTTCCTGCGGTTCCGCGTCTTGCTTGCCAAAGCGGATATTGTCTGACACCGAGCCTGAAAATCGGATCGATTTCTGCGGCACAAAGCCGATTTTCGAGCGGATTTCATCTTGCGACGCGTCGCGGATGTCGACGCCATTGACGCGGATCGCCCCTGCCGACACCTCGTAGAAACGCGGGATCAAATTGATAAGTGTCGTTTTTCCGGAACCGGTCCCGCCGATGATCGCCGTCGTCTCGCCTGCTTTCGCACGGAACGTGATGTCCGACAGCACCGGCTCTTCCGCTCCCGGGTAGCTGAACGTTACGTGTTCGAATTCGAGCGTGCCGCGTTCGCGGTCAGCTGTTTGCGTGCCGAAGTCCTGGAACGCCGGACGCATCGCCAGCACTTCGTTGATGCGGTTCGCTGACACGGCAGCACGCGGCACCATGATGAACATCATCGATGCCATGACGAGCGCGAACATGATGAGCATGACGTATTGGATGAACGCCATCAAATCGCCGATCTGCATCGCGCCGTTGTTGATGCGGATGCCGCCGAACCAAATGATTGCGACAACGGTCAAGTTCATGACCAGCATCATCACCGGCATCAGGAACGCCATGATTTTATTGACACGGATCGAGACGTCCGTCAGTTCGCGGTTCGCCTTCTCGAGCCTGACCTGCTCTTCTTGTTCGCGCGTGAACGCCCGAATCACGCGAATGCCCGTCAAGTTCTCACGCAGCACCAAGTTCAGCCGGTCCAGCCGCTTCTGAACAACCGTGAACAGCGGAATGCCTTTTTTCAGGATGAATAAAATCGACACCACCAAGACCGGCATCGCGCCGATGATGACAAGCGATAATTTGGCGTCTTTCGAAATGGCCATGATGAGCCCGCCGACAAGCATGATCGGCGCACTTACGACCATTCGCAACAGCACCAAGACCACTTGCTGCACTTGCGTGATGTCGTTCGTCGTCCGCGTAATCAGTGAAGCGGTCCCCACTTCATCGAATTCCTGCAGCGAAAACTGCTCGACATGCGTGAACACTTGGCGCCGAATATCGCGCCCCATTCCCATCGCGGCCTTCGACGAATAATAACTCGCCGTCACCGATGCCGCCGCGCCGAGCGCCGAAACCGCAAGCATCCAGCCGCCGATCTGCCAGATATACGGCACATTGCCGACTACCACGCCATTATCGATAATGTCCGCCATCAGCGTTGGCAAAAACAAATCCGCCATCGCATGGATGAACACCAGCAAAAACACCATTCCCACCAGCCATTTATAGACAGTCAAATTCTTCAGGATTTTCAGCATACGTGCCGCCCCTTCCATTTCTCCATTGTTGCAGCTCAAAAGCTCCATAAGGGTCTGCTTTTAAGCTACTGCTTTTTGGAGAAGCTGTCAAAATGCAGGCTTGCTTTTGCTTAATAAAATTATCGGGTCTGCGCCATGGCATTCCGCCCTGGCGGAATGCGCTCTTTCTTTAAAAAGAGCCGTCCGCCGAGGCGGGCGGCTTTCCATTTCCGCACTTGAACTTGGAGCGTGGGGACGCTCTTCCTTCTCTCAACAGTGCGTCAAAAGCGATTGGATTTTGCTAATGCATGTTAAGCACTCGCTAACACATGTTAACTTCGGAGCAACACCTGTTATTCTCCAGCCAATACGGGTTAACTCGCTGATTTGTCATGTTAACGTGAACGATTCGCCTCGCAAAATGAAAGACAGAGCGAAGGTTTCGTTTCTTTGGTAAACTAATGGATATACATAGAAAAAATAACCGGGGTGAGTGAAATGAAGTTTCACGTGTTGGGGGAAAATACGAAATTAGAGATTGATGTGCTGCAGCGGAATTATCCGGACAGTGCGGATTTTTGGGACGCCAATTGGATCGCTTCGGTGATCCATCTTGAAATCCCCGGCTATATGGTGCATTTCGAAGCCGACTTGCGGACGGATGAGCTGCGGGAATTTGTTGACGAGCTGCGCTCAATGAACGAAAATCTCGGCGGCACGGCCATCTTGAAAAATCTGGACAGCTATATTTACCTTGAAGGCTCGATGGACTTGCGCGGCAAGATTTCGTGGAACATCGAAACGTGCTATCCGGCAGGCATCGGCGCCGAATTGACGTGTGATTTCGAATCGGACCAGACTTATTTGCGAATCCTGATTGATGAACTCGACCGGGTGCTCGAGGCGTTTCCGGTGATCGGAAAAAATCCAGAATAACAGCGTTACCGCTGGATAGGAGCGGCTGGTCCATGAGAAGGTCTACATTCATTAGCCTTATGGCATTATTGGTTTTGCTGAGCATCTATTTTCTGGCCATCGACCCGCTGCTTGCGGACAATCGGTGGGCAGCGTTTTTCATCTCCATGCTGATGTTTGTAGGCTTGAGCATGCTGACGAAAAAATTGCATGGCTGCGCGAAATTGGACAAGCGCTTTGACGCACAAACGAGCGTCTGGCTTGTAGTGGGCGTCCTGCTGTTCTTCACCGTGTTCATATCCGCTTGGCAATAAAACTACAGAAAAAGCACAATCGGCGTAAAAACCGATTGTGCTTTTTAGGTTATTTGAAAACTTCTGCGGCCATCTCAGCGACATAATCACTGCCGCCGTTGTCTTCCACGTTCTCGATCATCATCGCCAGCACGAAGTCCGGATTCTCGGAGTCGTAGGTGACGAAAAAGCCGTTTTCTTTGCCGCGGTCTTCACCTGCCGCTTTCAATTCAGCGGTTCCGGTTTTGCCCGCAAGAGGCGCTTCTTTGATGTTCGCCGACTGCGCGTAGCCGTCAACGACAACATTGCGCATGCCTTTGCGGAGCGTCGCCGCGTTTTCTGC
This sequence comes from Planococcus sp. (in: firmicutes), assembly GCA_035468565.1. Classification (GTDB taxonomy): domain Bacteria; phylum Bacillota; class Bacilli; order Bacillales_A; family Planococcaceae; genus Planococcus. Next base: position 17,345 of record DATISS010000023.1, on the reverse strand, counting down.
ATTGACCAAACCTTCTTTCCAGACTTGCGCATCTTCATCGTCCAATAACAAAGTCGGCTTGTACATCATGCCGTCGGTGATGAACGGCGTGTACATCGACGCCAAATGGACGATGTTCGCGAGCATTTGCCCTTGGCCGAATGATGTATCCGCCAGCTGGCCGGCCGAAGCGATTGTGCCTTCGTTTGAAATCTGCGACGCCGCCAGCCCGATCGGGAATTCGATTGTCTCACCGAAGCCGTAATCGTTCAATCCGGCGATAAATGTTTCCGCGCCCATGTTCAATGCCTGCTGGGCAAAATAGATATTGTCCGAATAGACGAGCGCAATGTTCAAGTCGACTGGATTCGGGGCTTCCGGATGCAGGCGTGACACTTTGTAATCGCCCCACGTCGCATCTTTCTGCCACGTTTCGCCGTTGATGGTGATGCCTTCCGCCGGTTTCAGCGTTCCAGCCTCCATGCCGATTGCGGCCGTTACCGGCTTCAACGTCGAGCCGGGTGCGTAAGCCGCTTTAAAGCGGTTGAACAGCGGGTTGGCCGGGTCTTCCTCTAATGCTTTATACTGTTCGCCGCTAAGTCCGAGCATAAAGCGGTTCGGATCAAAGCCTGGCGAAGATACCAATGCCAAGGTTTCCCCTGTTTTTGGATCGATTGCGGCGCTTGTCCCCGGCTCGCCTTTCATGGCGTCATACGCCGTTTTCTGCAATTCCGCGTCAATCGTCAGCTGCACCGTTTCGCCGTCTTCCACCGGTTGTTCCGCTATATCGATCGGCTTGCTGCCTTCTGCAGGCTTTTCGATCCAGATCTTCAAGCCGTCTTTGCCGCGGAGCCGGTCTTCGAGCGCTTGTTCAAGGCCTTGGCGGCCGACCATGTCGCCCGCCGTGTAGCCATCCGCTTTGCGTTTTTCCAATTGTTCCGCGGTGATGCCGCCGATATAGCCCGTGACATGCGACAGTGATTCGCCGTATGGGTATTCGCGCATCGATGTTTTTTGCGCGCCAACGCCCGGAATCTTCACCGCTGCGTCAATCACTTTGTCATCCGTGCGCGCCACTTTCGCAATTGGCACGAACATTTCCGGCTGCACCCAGTTCTGGTTCAAATCATTGTCGATTTGTTCCACTGTCGTGTTAAGCAGTTTTGCGAGTTCTTCTTTTTTCGTATCGTCCGTGAATTTCTCCGGCACGATGCCAATATTAAAGCCGCCGCCGTTAATGGCGACCGGTATGTTGTTGCGGTCCAGAATTTCGCCGCGTACCGATTCGATGCGGTCGATGCGGATTTTGTCTTCGGCTTCAAGCTGCGGGAAGATGAACGACGGGTTCCATTCAACAAACCAACCTTCTTCTTCCCCTTGCTCTTCATAAAGCAGCGTCATCTGCTGCTCGAATTCGACCGGACCCGCAATTGTGTCCATCTTCACCTGCACCGGAAAATCGGCCGGCTCTTCTTCATTCCATTCCGTGTCTTCCGGCGGTTCACTATATGAGACTTCGACATTCTCGATGCCGAGGTCATCCTGGATTTTCTGCTGGCGCTCGACAAATTGCGCCGGCTCGAAAGCGCCCTTCGTGCCTTCGTTCAAATACCCTTCGTACATCTCAGTGAATTCGCTTTTATTCCAATGGCTTATGTATTCGACTAGCCTGTCTTCCGGTGTCGCCTGTTTGTTGCAGCCGGCGAGCACGAGTAAAAGCACAGCTGCTAATGCCGCGATAATCATTTTTTTCATGTAACTGCCCCCTGTCCATTCCTTTATTTTACAATAAATCCTCAGAAAAGTTAAATGAGGGCTCTTCACTTCAGCTCAAATAAAACCAATAAAAAAAGGCCGGAAATTTTCTCCGGCCTTCTTATTCAAGAGCGCTCTTTTGTCAGTCGACGTATGAATCTTTCGGAATTTTATAGACCCGCGCTTCATATGGAAGTAATTGCGCCGGGTCGACGTCTTCGTAATTCGCTAAAAGCAGCGTCGAGCCTTCAGGAGCTGCGCCGCACAAGCATGCGTGCTGGGCAAGGTTCGTTACGATGAGCACTTTGTCGTCGCCATATTCACGCGTGTAGGCAAATACCCCGTCGTGGCCCATTTCCACCAGCTTATACTCACCGTAGACGAAGACATCCATATTCTTGCGGAGCCAAATCATCTGTTTATAGAAGGCCAGCACCGAATGCGGATCATCTTCCTGCGCTTCGACGTTCAGCCATTGGTAATTCGGATTGAGGCCGATCCACGGCGAACCCGTCGAGAAGCCGGCGTGGGGGCCGTTGTTCCATTGCATCGGCGTCCGCGAGTGGTCGCGGCTCGTTGCACGCAGCAGCGTCATGATCGCTTCGTGTTCCATGCCGGTTTCTTTTTTATGGAAATACAGGTTATGCGTGTGGACATCGTCGAAATGCTCCAGTTCTTCAAACGGCGCGTTCGACATGCCGATTTCCTGGCCCTGGTAGATGAACGGCGTCCCTTGCATGAAGAAATACATGCAGCCTAATGCCGTTGCGCTTTCGCGCCAGTACAATTGCTCATTCCCCCAAGTCGAAACGACGCGCGGCTTGTCATGATTTTCGATGAATAAGGCATTCCAGCCGACACCATTCACTTTTTCCTGCCATTTGCTGAGTACTTGCTTCAGTTCCGGCACGTTGACGCCGTTGCGCACTTCGACGTTCCACAACCCGATGTCCTCGAATTGGAAGATCATATTGAATTTACCGGTCTCTGTGCTGACCCAATCATGGATTTCGTCCGCCGACACGCCGTTCGCTTCGCCGACTGTCATGATGTCATGCTGGCCGAACGTTTCGTCGTATAATTCCTGCAGCAGCGGCTGGATGCCGTCGACATTCATCATTTTCTCCCATGAAGGCACAAACAGGTGTCCTTCCGAATCTTCAATGTTCGTATAGTCTTTTTTGATGTGGCTGATGGCGTCGACGCGGAATCCATCGATCCCTTTGGCAATCCACCAATTGATCATTTTGTAGATTTCATTGCGGACTTCCGGATTTTCCCAATTCAAGTCCGGCTGCTTTTTCGAAAAGATGTGCAAAAAGTACTGCCCCGTCTTTTCATCGTATTCCCAGGCTGGCCCGCCGAATATGCTTTCCCAGTTCAACGGTTCGTCGCGCCAGACATACCAGTCGCGCTTCGGATTGTCGCGGGATGAACGCGATTCCAAAAACCACGGATGTTCATCGCTCGTATGGTTGACCACCAAGTCGATGATCAGCTTCATATCGCGCGCATGCACTTCCTCCATCAGGCGTTCGAAATCCTCCATCGTGCCGAAATCTGCCAAAATTGCCTGGTAGTCGCTGATGTCGTAGCCGTTGTCGTCGTTCGGCGATTCGTACATGGGACAAACCCAAATCACATCGATGCCGAGGTCTTTCAAGTAATCCAATTTGCTCGTGATGCCGTTGATATCACCAAGGCCATTGCCGTCAGAATCCATGAAACTGCGCGGATAGACTTGGTAGACGACCGCTTCTTTCCACCATTTTTTATCCATATCCGATCCCTCTCAAAGACGACGGCAAGATCCCCTTTCAATCAGTCGGGAAGGAACTACGACTTGTTTCGGAGGCACCGATTCGTCCGTTATTTTCTCTAATACCAATTCCGCCGCGTGCAGCCCCAGATCATAAATCGAAATGTCCACTGTACTGAGCGGCGGCTTTAAATGCCTTGAAATGGCGTGGTTGTTAAATCCGATGATGGAGACGTCTTCCGGCACGCTGATTTCCAGATCCTCGAGATAGCCGATCACTTCGTACGCCACCATGTCATCGTGCGTGACAATGGCCGTCGGCGGAATTTCGAGTGCCATCAGCCGGCGAATCGCCTCGCGTTCGTTGCCGTACATGAATTCCTGGTTGACCGTATACGCCGCGTCAAACGGAATGCCATGTTGACTGAGCGCCTGCTTATAGCCTTCCAGCCGGTCGAGCGACACGACAAAGTCCGCCGCGCCTCCGACAAATGCGATATGCCGATGGCCGAGGCCGATCAAGTACTCGACCGCCTCTTTAGCGTTATTGATATTGTCGTTATCAACAAATGACACGGCACGCGGATCTTTGAACGGCCGACCGACTACAGCGAACGGAATGCCGCTTTGGCACAGATACTCCATGACCGGATCGCCGATTTTCGAATACAGCAGAATGATGCCGTCCACTCGCCTGCCTTGCGCCATTTCGACGACTTCGCGATAAATTTCCTCCTGCGTGGCGCCAGTCGACAAGTACAAGCCGTACTGGCTGCCATGCGCCCGGGTCGAGATGCCGCGCAGCACTTCCGGGAAGAAGGGATTTTGAAACGCCAATGCAGCCGAATTCTCCATGATGACGCCGAGCGTCTGGCTCTTTTTCGCCACCAAGTTGCGGGCCTGGAAATTCGGGTAATAGCCCATGATTTCCATCACTTCCCGCACTTTCTCTTTCGTCTTGCCAGTGATCCGCGGATTGTCGGCTATCACCCGGGACACGGTGGCCGGCGACACGCCAGCCCGTTTTGCAACGTCTTTGATCGTGACTGCCATTTTACCGTCCCCCTTATTTTACTGCCCCATCCGATACCCCTTTGATGATCTCGCGCTGTGCGAAGAAGTAGAAGATGATGACCGGGACGATAGCAAGCGTCAATCCTGCAAGCGCCAAATGCCATTGCTTCGTGTATTCTCCGAAGAAGAAGAACATCTTCAGCGGAATCGTTTCGCTGCCTGGTGTGTTGATGACGAGTGACGGCAGCAAATAATCGTTCCAGATCCAAATGATGTTGAGGATCGCCACAGTTACCGTAATCGGCTTCAGGATCGGAAAGATGATAAACCAGAATACTTGCCAGCGGTTCGCTCCGTCGATCGTTGCCGCTTCATCAAGTGAACGCGGGATATTGTTCAGCGCTCCGTGGTACAGGAAAATGGAAAGGCTTGCACCGAATCCGAGATACATGAAGATCAAGCCGCCGCGGTTCAGCATTTCGAATTTGCCGAATACTGTTACGAGCGGGATCATGACGGATTGGAACGGGATCAGCATCGCTGCCACGAATGTGAAAAACAGCACAGTGCTGAGCCTGCTCTTGGCGCGCGATAACGCGTACGCCGCCATGGCCGAGAAGACGATGATCAAAACCACGCTGACGACGGTGATCAACAATGAATTGAACAGCGTGCGCATGAAATCGAGTTCTTCGAAAGCGGTGATGTAATTGTCAAAGCTCCATTTTTCCGGTGGGCTGACCGTATCCATGAAAATTTCTTTTTTCGATTTGAACGAGTTGACGAACATGAGGTAAAACGGGATTAGCCACAAAACCGCCAAAAATAATCCAAGGACTTCCAGTTTGATATTCCACTTTTTCCGCATTACATTTCGACCTCCTTGCGTTTATTCAAATACACTTGCACAAGGGCGATAATCGCAACGATCACAAAGAAGATGACGGCTTTCGCCTGCGCGTAGGCAAAGGCATTCTGCATAAACGCCGTCTTGAAGATTTCCATTGCGACCATTTCAGTCGAATTATAAGGTCCGCCGCCTGTCAGCGACAAGTTCTGGTCGTACAGCTTGAACGTATTGGACAGCGTCAGGAACATGCTGACCGTGAACGCAGGTGCAACGAGCGGAAAAATGACATAACGGAAACGCTGGAACGATGATGCCCCGTCGATTTCAGAAGCCTCCAACAGCTCTTTCGGCATCCCTTCCAAATAAGCGATGTAGATGACCATTATGTAACCTGCCATCTGCCAGCTCATCAAAATGACCAAGCCCCAGAATCCGGTGTCCGTCGTGGACAGCCAGCCCTGCAAACTTTCCATTCCGATGATTTCGCCGACACTGGCGAATACTTTGATGAAGATGAATTGCCAGATGAAACCTAAGATCAATCCGCCGATCAAGTTCGGCATGAAGAACGTCGTGCGCAATAATTTGCTTGAACGGACGCGGCCGGTAACGAGCAGCGCCAGCGATAAGCCGATCAAGTTGATCAAGATAACCGAAACGACCGAGAATTTCGTCGTGAACCAAAGTGAATCGAGGAAACGCTGGTCATTGAACAAGTCGATGTAATTCTGGAATCCGACGAACTCACCTGTGTCTATGCCATTCCAGGTAGTAAATGAATAATAGACTCCAAGAAGCATCGGAACGATGACAACTAGCGTGAGCGCCAGCAAAACCGGGGCCAGAAACAACCAATAGGATAAATCTTTTGTACGCATACAGGCATCTTTCCTTCCTTAAATTATACCTTGAAAGCCCTAGTAACAAAACAAAGTAGCACAGAGGCTACTTTGTTTTACCACTTTAATTGTGAATATTGACGTTATTCCGACTTATTTAGCTCTGTCTGTTTCCCAAGCTTTTTTAGCTGAGTCGATGACTTCATCCCAGCTTGCTTCTTCGCTCAAATATTTCTGGATATTAGCTCCAAGTTCGTCCTGTCCCCATCCAGTCGGATAGCCCATGAATACCCAGCCGATTGTGTTGCCTGACTCGGATGCATCATAGATCGCTTTCGACATTGGATCAGAGATCTTCGAAGTGTCATAGCCTTCGTAAGCAGGGATGAATTTGAAGTCTTCCAATACAGCGGTTTTTCCTGCATCAGATGTGTAAAGCCAGTCCAAGAATTCTTTCGATTCTTTGACGACGTTTTCGTCAGCTTTTTTGTTTACACCCCAGTACATTGGTACGCCAACTGGCAAGCCAGCATTTTCAATGCCTTCTACAGGGATCGGCATAAGGCCGACGCCATTGTCCGCTAGTTCAGGGTCGATGCCAGCGATTGAGCCGTAAGCCCAGTTTCCTTGCTGGATGATTGCAACGCGCTCAAGCGAGAACAATTCTTCTACTTGTTGAGAGTAGTCAAGGCTCACTGTCGGCTGTTTTGAGTAGTCGTTCTGCAAATCAACGATTTTCTTGAAACCGTCCGAGTATTTAAAGTCGACTGTTTTCGCGTCGAATGCTGTCAATACGTTGTCGTCGAATTCAGGCGCAAGGAATGTGTTCGACAGGTGAAGACCTGTCACCCACGTTTCTTTGCCTGGGAAAGCGAATACCGACTCAAGACCAAGTTCTTCTTTTTTCGAATCCAATGTTTTCACAGCTTCTTCAAGCGATGCGAAATCAGTGATTGATGCAGGATCGATTCCCGCTTCTTCGAATAAGCGTGTGTTGTAGATGAAGCCGTATCCTTCTTGGTTATACGGAAGCCCAAGAACTTCAGACTCAACCGTTACGCCGTCAAGCGTGCCATCAAGCGCTGCGCCTGCTGCTGCTGTATCCGTCAAGTCAGACAAATTGTCTTTCCAGTCCGCGACATCCTGGGGTCCACCGATGTTGAAGATTGCCGGTTCGTTGCCAGATGCAAAACGTGAACGGAGCGCCGCGCCGTAATCTTCGCCGCCGCCTACAGTCGTGATTTCAATGTTGACATTCGGGTTCTCTTTTTCGTAAAGCGCTACTACGTCTTCAAACTGGTCTTTGAATTCCACTTTGAATTGGAAGATGTCAACTGTCACTTCTTCTTCTTCGCTGCCGCCTTCAGATCCGGAAGCGTTTTCTTCCCCGCTATTGCATCCTGCCAAAACTGCCGCTGATAGCATCAATGACGCTACAAGCCCCTTGCTGAACTTTAAATCCTTCATCAGTAAATCCCCCTTTGGAATGTTGTGCAATCGTTTGCACAAATTAGCAAATAAAAAGCGGAAACGGACTAGAAAGCGTTTCCAATAATTAATTATTTAGATCATAACACCGTGAAAACGTTTGCACAAGATGTAATTTTGAAAAAACTCGAAGTTTTTTAGGGGATATTTTTTAAATCATCGATATGGAGCAAAATAGCTGCGAGGGTATTGACCCGAGAATTGGGGAAATACCTTTGCGACTTTTACTTGCTTTATATTGAATTTACTTGCGAAAACCTGTGTGTTACTTGCAGCAAATGCATATTTACTTGCGGCATCACACAAACTTCTAAAGTTTTCTCTCCGATGCCTGCAAGTGCAAGTCTTTGCGAAGAAGCGTGCATCAAGGTGCTGCAACGCTTATAGGCATCGGCCGAATAAAAAAAGGCAGGACTGGCGTTTCCGCCGTCCCTGCCTCTACTTTATTCGAAATAAAGTCTTTAATGTTCGAGCACCAACAGCGCGGCGCCTAAAATGCCGGCATCGTTTTCAAAACGCGCCACTTCAATGTCCAAGGGATTCAAAAGCACCGGTTTCAGTTGCCGTTGGAGCGAATCCATCCACAAATGCGCAGCTTCTGACACGCCGCCGCCGATGATGAGCATTTCCATGTCGAATGCCGCTTGCAGGCTGCTGATGACGATTGCCAAGTCCGCGGTGAATTCTTCCACGACTTTTTCCGCTGCCGGATCTGTCTTTGCGTTTTCAAAAAGTTCCGGCGGCGTCATTGCGAGCCCCGCTTCTTTGATGCGGCGGCGCAGCGCCGTGCCGGAGACGTACATTTCACTGCAGCCCAACCGGCCGCACGCGCATTTTACGCCATTCGGATACAGGATCATATGGCCAAGCTCGGCCGCTCCCCCGTGGGGTCCGCCGCTTAATAGTTTGCCGTCCCATAGTATGCCGCCGCCGAGTCCGGTGCCCAGCGTCAATACGACGACACGGTCAAGCCCTTGTGCCGCACCGAACTTCGCTTCGGCGAGTGCGACGACGTTTGCGTCATTTTCCACTTCGACGCGTTTGCCCGTCGCTTTTCCGAGCCATTCTTTGACCGGGGTGCCGGTCCAGCCCGGGAGCGTTTCCGCAGCGTAGATGACTTTGCCTTGCTTCGGATCAACAAAGCCGTGCGTGCCGACGCCGATTGCGCTGATGTCAGGACGCAGAGCAAGGACGCGCAGGACATTCTCTTCCAGATACGGATACAACGGGATGCGGGTGGGAATCTGTTCTTCATATAAAATCTGGCCGCCGGCGTCAATGACGCCCATGCGGACTTTTGTGCCGCCAATGTCAATCCCTAATACGTTTGCCATGGTTCCTCCTGTTAGTGTCCGTATTTTCATTATTGTTTATAATAAACGATCGCTTCGTACGGTTTGAGCAAGACGTCGCCTTCGCCGAGGTTCAGCGCGTAATTGCCGATCAGCCTTTCGCCTTCCGGCCGCGCAACGGATTTCGTGTTCTCCGAGAAATTGCAATAAACGGTCAGCTTTTCATCCTGCCACGTGCGCGTGTATGCGAACACGTCTCCGTCTTCGCGGTACAGCAATTCGAAATCGCCATGGGTGATGATGTCCAACTCTTTGCGGAAACCGATTAGCTTTTTATAATACTGATACACCGAATCCGGATCCGTATGCTGAAGCGCATTGATCTCTTTGTAATTCGGGTTAACTTTCAGCCAAGGCGTGCCCGTTGTAAAGCCGCCGTTCGGCTCAGCGGACCATTGCATCGGCGTCCGCGCGTTGTCGCGGCCTTTGGCATGGATCTTCACCATGATGTCATCATGCGGAACACCGGCTTCGCGTTTTTCATGGTACATATTCAAGGTCTCGATGTCTTTGTAGTCCTCGATCGACTCGAAGCGCACGTTGGTCATGCCGAGTTCCTCGCCTTGGTAAATATAAGGCGTTCCTTGCATGAAATGCAGGCAAGTGGCGAGCATCTTCGCCGATTCGACGCGCCAGTCTGTGTCTTCGCCGAAACGCGAAACGATGCGCGGCTGGTCGTGGTTATTCCAATACAGGCTGTTCCACCCTTCGTCGTGGAGGCCGTGCTGCCATTTTTCCATATTCTCTTTCAGGTCGGTCAGGTGCAGCGGCTTCAAATCCCATTTTTCGCCTGATGCCTGGTCGAGCCCCATATGCTCGAACGTGAAGATCATGTTCAGTTCCTGGTTTTCTGCGGCCGTATAATCGCGCGCTTCTTTCGGCGTCGTGCCCGGCGTTTCGCCGACAGTGACGATGTCGTATTTCGACAGCACCCTTTCGTTCATTTCTTTTAAGTACGTGTGGACGTTGGGCCCATTCAAGAATTGATGGCTGCCATCGCCGCCCGGTGCATCTTGCATGTCCGGCACTTTTGAAATCATGTTGATAACGTCCATGCGGAAACCGTCCACCCCTTTGTCGAGCCACCAGCGCATCATTTCATAAACCGTCTCACGCAATTCCGGATTGTCCCAATTCAAATCCGGCTGCTTTTTTGAAAACAGGTGCAAGTAATACTGGCCGCGCTCTTTTTGGTATTCCCAAACCGAGCCGCTGAAGAATGAACGCCAGTTTGTCGGCTCGTCGCGCCATATGTAGAAATCCGGATGGTTTTTGAACCATTCGTGTTCGTCGGAAGTGTGGTTGACGACAAGGTCCATGACGAGCTTCATGCCGCGTGTATGGATTTCCGACAACAATTCGTCGAAATCCTCCATCGTGCCGAACTCTTGCATGATTTCATAATAGTCGCGGATGTCGTAGCCGTTATCGTCGTTCGGTGAATCATAGACCGGCGACAGCCAAAGAATGTCCACGCCAAGGCCGTGCAGGTAATCGAGTTTCTGGATGATGCCGCGGATATCGCCGATGCCATCCCCATCCGAGTCCATGAAGCTCCGCGGATAGATTTGGTAAACGGTCGATTTTTTCCACCACTCTGTCATAAAGTTCCCTCTTTTCTCATAAGTGAATATTATTCTAACATCATACATGAAATTGCTGGATTGCCAACTAAATATCTTGAATTAAATAAAGAAACTTAATCAATACCGCTTCGGCTGCTTTGGGCATGTCTCCCGCCATGAGCCGAGAAAGGCACTCGTCTCATAGCTAAGAACTTTCTGCTTCTGCATCGCTGCGCTAGCTTCGGGACAAAGACATTAGCCTCGCCTGCTTCGGCTAATGTCTTGCCCGCGGCAAGCGTAGCTGTTTTGCGAAGTATCTACATATTTGTGTTAACTATAATCAAATTTAGGTTGACTCAAAATATATGCTTGCTTATACTTAACTTATCTTGAGCTTTTGGAGGGACCTAATGACAACGACCACAACACGCACGGCCAATCATTCCAAGACTTTGAACTTAGTACATATCGCCATGTTTTCCGCGCTGATGGCCATCGGCGCAAATATCTCTTCTTTCCTGATCATCGGCGGCGTGCCGATCACGCTGCAGACCTTCTTCGCCATTTTAGCGGGCCTCTTGCTAGGCAGCCGCATGGGCGCGATTTCGATGGTCGTCTATGCCTTTATCGGCCTTGCAGGCGTCCCGGTATTCGCCGGATTTTCAGGTGGCATGGACACATTGATCAGCCCGACTTTCGGGTTTATCGTGTCCTTCGTCTTCATCGCCTTGGCAGCCGGTTTGGTTGCCGAGAAATTCCCGTCGCGCAAAGGCTTTGTAGCCGCAGCGCTTGTCGGGTTGGCAGTCAATTACGTCATCGGAACGAACTGGATGTACGCGGCTTACAAGCTCTGGTTCGCTGCACCGGAAGGCTTCACTTACAAGGTGGCGTGGGCTTGGATGATGGTGCCGCTGCCGAAGGATATTATCCTATCCGTGCTCGCTGGCTTTTTCGGCTACCGCCTAAAACCGATTATCCAACGCTTCAAATAAAACACGAAAACGGCCGGCCCTCTAAATGGGGCCGGCCGTTTTTTTATGCTTGCGTCATGTACCGCAAAAAGTTTGGTACGGGTTGTCCGGATCTGCCGGCGGTTCCGTGTATGGCTGGTGCTCACGCTTATGGGCGTATGGCTCCGCCAATGCTTCGAGCAGCCGCTCCATGACGCTGTAATCCCCTTTTTGCACCGCCGCATCGAGTGCTTCTTCGACGCGGTGGTTGCGTGGAATGACGCCCGGGTTGCTGTTTTTCATGAGTTCATGGACCTCTTCGGCCCTTTGCGGTTGGCGGCTTAGCCGCTCTTGCCATGCTTTGTCCCATTCATTGAATGGGCGGGTGCCAGCAAGAACGGTTTCGGCGACTGTCCCGAAAGTCAGCGCGCGGAACAAATTGGTGTAATCGGCACCGGCTTCTTTCATGATGCTGAGCAGTTGCTTAATCAGTTGCCCGTCTTCCGGCTCTTCCGTGAAGAGGCCGATTTTTCGGCGCATCTCGTCCAGCCAGTTTGCTTGATAGGCTTCGATAAAGCCGTCGAGTGTTTGCTGCGCCATTTCGATGGCCTCTTCCTGTTTGCTGCTAAGCAGCGGCAACAGGGTTTCAGCGAAACGTGCAAGGTTCCAGCCGGTGATCTGCGGCTGGTTGCCATACGCGTAGCGTCCCCCTTCGTCGATTGAGCTGAAGACGGTTGCCGGGTCGTAGCGGTCCATGAAAGCACATGGGCCGTAATCGATGCTTTCGCCGCTGATCGTCATATTGTCGGTGTTCATGACGCCGTGGATAAAACCGACCCCCATCCATTTCGCAACGAGTGCCGCTTGGCGCTTCGCCACTTCCTGCAGGAACGCCAGGTATTTATTGTCCACGGATTCGAGCTCTGGGTAATGGCGGTTGATGGCATAATCGGCGAGCGCTTTGCGGTCTTCGATTTCGCCTTTATAAGCTGCGAACTGGAATGTCCCGAAACGCAGATGGCTTGCAGCGACACGTGTCAGGACGGCGCCTGGCAGATACGTTTCACGCGCAATGTCTTCGCCGGTAGCAACGACAGCGAGGCTGCGGGACGTCGGGATGCCGAGTGCGTACATCGCTTCGCTGATGATGAATTCGCGCAGCATCGGCCCCAGCGCTGCACGGCCGTCGCCGCCGCGGGAATACGGCGTCCGTCCTGAGCCTTTCAGTTGGATATCATAACGCGCGCCTTGCGGGGTCAGCTGTTCGCCGAGCAGCACCGCGCGCCCGTCGCCGAGGATGTTGAAGCTGCCGAATTGGTGGCCGGCATAGGCTTGCGCAAGCGGCGCCGCGCCTTCTGGAATTTGGTTGCCGGCAAGCATCGCAATCCCTTCCTCCGTCTTCAGCGCGTCGCTCCTTAAACCGAGATCCGCCGCCAGCGTGTCATTGAAGACCGCCAGTTCAGGCGAACGCACGGGCCATGGGTTCAACTGGGTAAAGAACATGTTCGGAAGCTGGGCATAACTGTTTTCCAACTTCCATCCAAAATCGGTTTTTTGCTTGTTGTCAGCCATAAAATCTTCCTTTCTTTGCAGTCCATTTGTTCTTTCCACTATACCTTTTCCGCCTGCGCAGCGCTCGTCTGCCGGTCCGAAAAAACGGACTCCCTAAGGCAATTCAGGCAATAAAAAAACCGCCGTCATTTCCCGGCAGTGTCGAACGCGTTCCGGTTCACCGGAGCGTGGAATGCGATTAATTTTAAGCTTTCGCTGCCAAATACCTATCAGAGACGATGACTTCGTCTTCAACCAGAATATAAGGATGTGTTTCCAATAGCATCGTTTTGATGTTTTCCGGCATCGATTTGTTTGCGTAAGCGCAAATCAATGGAAACTGAAATTCTTTCACTGCGACGTCGATGATTTTTTCGAAATCCTCTACTAGGTGAATGGGATCTTCCATCGTCGCCCATTCTACATGCGCCCAGGACCGGAAAGTTGCTCCTTTTTCTAAATAAGGCTCGACCGTTTTTTCAAAATACGCCTGAATCGCCGGTGGATGGTAACTGCCGCTTGAATAATAAAAATCATAGCTTTTTACAAAATGGATAAATTCCATTTGCGCCTCTGTAAGTTGGATCTCTAATTCAGCCTGGATCTTTGGCGACAAGCGGGGATTTTCAATCAGAATGACGTAATCGCCCATTTCAACGCCGTGCTTGGCAAATGCTACGACTTGATCGATGTACTTTTCGGTTCCTTCATACGAATAAAGCACATGGACATCGCGCCGTTCTTCAAACAATTTGAGCATATTTTTGGTCAATTTATCATCTCTTTAATAATCTATTAGAGCCGCACATGGTTTTTCTAGATTTATTATACATTTAATGGGAATGTTTGTCCCCTTTAAACATTCATTGAACCAAGCGCCTGCGAATTGCCGCTTCAAATGCAGCCCTAGCCGAATCCCCATCCCATACTGCTTTTTGCTGTATAATAATGAGGAAATTAAAGAATTTTCAGATCTGCAAAAAGCATTACGGCAGGAAGACACCCTGATAAATCAGTTGAAAAGAGGTATTCGATGATCAGCCAATTGAGTAAAATCTTTCCTTCGCTCCAAGTTCACCAGCCAGGCGCTCCGGCTGCCGACCCGGCGTATAAATGGTTTTCCGCAGAAGATGGCCTTATTGTCGGCATCCATGAAACGGAACTTGCCCCAAAAGACCTGTCGCTGCTGGCAGCATTCCTGACTCCCTATAACCCGAAGTTTCCTGTCCATACAGAAGAAGAAAAGAATTGGCTCGCTGCGGTAAACCCTGCCGCACAGAGAGACGCCAACGAATTCACCTTGAATTCACCGTACCGTTTCGTCCATTTCTCGATCAAGGAACAGCAGATCAGCCCGAGCGCATTCAAACACGCGGTCCATGATTTTTTCGCCCAGCAAGTGCCCATATTGTGGGAAAACGACCACCAGGGCATCTTGATTGAATATTTGGTGTCAGAAGACGGCCCCATTTCCTATGAGGAAATCATTGACCCCTTGATGAGTGATTTGTATATCAAGATCCAATTTTTTGTTGGCCCTTTCCAGAACAGCGTCGACGGTGCTGCTGCGCATTACCGGTCGGTGACGGATGCGGCGAAGACCGCTGTCCTTTATTCCAATAAAGCCGTCATCAGCTATACAGATGCGGTTCCGTACCTGCTGATCGATCAGGCGCCGGAATCGCTGCTCACTGACATCAGAAGGACCGTCTTGCAGGCTTATCAGGACGATGAAGAGACCTTGAAAATGATCGAAACCTTTGTCCGCAATAATTTAAATATCTCTGAAACGTCAAAAGCGCTGCACATGCACCGCAACAGCCTGCAATACCGGCTCGACCGCTTCCACGACAACACCGGCATTGACGTCCGCAAGTTCCATCACGCCATGGCCGTCTACTTGGCGATTTTGATCCAAAAGTAAATGTGCACAAAAAAGCGCTTTCATTTTTGGGCAGGTTTGACATTCTCTTAAAGCAATCGTTCGGTTATGCTGTTACCCATGACGAAACTATTATTGGGGGAAAACATATGACTGGCTTATCATTAGTGAATATCAAAAAAGAATACGACAAAGGCGTGGTGTCCGTACATGACTTCAACCTGGAAATCCGCGACAAGGAGTTTCTCGTGCTTGTCGGACCATCAGGCTGCGGGAAGTCGACGACGCTCCGCATGATCGCCGGATTGGAAGAAATCACGGAAGGCGATTTGTTCATCGGCGACAAAAGAGTCAATGATGTTTCGCCGAAAGACCGCGACATCGCAATGGTATTCCAGAACTATGCATTGTACCCGCACATGACTGTATACGAAAACATGGCGTTCAGCTTAAAACTGCGCAAGATGAAAAAAGAAGACATCAAAGCGCGCGTAGCCAACGCCGCAAAAATATTAGGCCTTGAAGATTACTTGAACCGCAAACCGAAAGCGCTATCAGGCGGACAACGCCAGCGTGTCGCTTTAGGACGCGCGATTGTCCGCGACGCAAAAGTCTTCCTGATGGATGAGCCTTTGTCGAACTTGGACGCGAAATTGCGCGTGCAGATGCGCGCGGAAATCCAGAAATTGCATCGCCGCCTGCAGACGACGACTGTCTACGTAACACATGACCAGACAGAAGCGATGACGATGGCAACACGTTTGGTTGTCATGAAAGACGGATTTATCCACCAAGTCGGTACGCCGAAAGAAGTATACGACTTGCCTGAAAACATGTTCGTCGGCGGCTTTATCGGCTCGCCTTCCATGAACTTCCTGCGCGGCAAATTAGTCGGCAGCCATTTCATCATGAACGACATCCAAATCCTTGTCCCTGAAAACAAATTGAAAGTGCTGCATGATCAGGGCTACGACGGCAAAGACATTGTCCTGGGCATCCGCCCTGAAGACATCCATGACGAGCCGATCTTCCTTGAGCATTCGCCGCATACCAAACTCAAAGCGTACATCGACGTTGCGGAATTGATGGGTGCGGAAATCATCCTCTACTCTAAAGTGGACGACCAGGATTTCGTAGCACGCGTCGACTCACGCTTCAATGTCGAAGCCGATACGACGATCGACATGGCGTTCGATATGAATAAATGCCATTTCTTCGACAGCGAATCCGAGCTGCGCATCCGATAAAAACAGCATCCCTTAACAGTGGATGCTGTTAACTGAAAACCCCTTTGCTCCTGCGAAGAATGTGCCAAAGCTGCCGGTCGTTTCCCGGCAGCTTTTTTGTTTTGCACTTAGTGAACGGGGTTCGACACTCCGTTAACCGGTGTTATTTCAGTGTTAACCTGACTTAGCCGCGAATTAACATGATCTACCCGGCAGTTAACATGATCTGTTTCGACTTTAACCGGCACTAGCAGAAATCCCTATCTCCATGATGCAAGTTCAAGTGCAGTATTGGAAAAGCCGTTCCCCAAAGCGAACGGCTCTTTTTATTGAAAGGGCAGATTTCACCTGGGCGAAATGCAGCCATCTGAACTGTGTCATTAAAAAATTTCCACCTTTCTTCCCTATCTGCACTGAATTTGCAAAAACATTGGGTAAAGAGGAATACAAAGGTTTTTCCAGAACCCGATTCCCATTAAAAAGGAGATGAATGTTGATGAAAAATTACGTTCGGTTCGGAATTATGATTGGAGTTTCGACCATCATCATGTACTGGCTGATGTTCCTGAATGTTTTCCAGCTTGACCACATCTGGCTCAGCCAGACACGTATTTATATGGCGCTGATCATGGGCTCGGTCATGGCGATTGTCATGCTGTTGTTCATGTGGAAAATGTACGAAAACAAGAAAGTGAATGCGGCTATTTTAGCAGGCAGCGCCTTGGTTTTCGCGTTGTCGCTATGGCTCGTGCGCAGCCAGACAACCGTTGACGACAGCAGTTGGATGAAAGCGATGATCCCCCACCATTCCATTGCCATCCTGACAAGCGAGCGGGCTAATATCAGCGATCCGCGTGTACGGGAGCTGGCTGACAAAATCATCGAAGCACAGAAGAAAGAAATCACGGAAATGGAGAAATTGATCGAAGAACTTAAAAACCAGAAATAACTGCATTGAAAATCAGTTTGGATAAGGAAGTATTCTCTTCACAACGCAAAGCCAAATGCGGAATATGAAAAGCCCTCAGCAATTGCGCTGAGGGCTCCTTTACGGCCAAAAGCGCATTCCGCCTTTGGCGAAATGCAATCACATGGACTGGATTCTTCCGTTAACAACCCTTGGTTCGGTTTTTTC